>NZ_JANSHM010000090.1:0-9435 GCF_047461635.1 Synechococcus sp. W55.2
TGCTTGGAGAGGGTATCTTGGCCGCCAGGGGTGTAGGTGATCTCGCGGGCGGCGCTGTTGAACACATTGCGGATGGGATCCCCTTTGCTGTCCACCAGTTCCAGCACCATCACATTGCGACCGGGCCTGAAGCCCTTCAGATAAAAAGACTCCCAGCGATCCAGCAGGCCAGATTGGCCGTTGAGGGTGTAGCGGATCCGCCAGTCCCGTGGCAAGTCACTCAACAGGCTCTCCCGCACTGGGGCATTGGCCAGCCAGAAATCCACCAAGATTGGCTCGGCCCCGTAGCTGCCTGTGGGGCGGTTGTAGGTGAGCAGGGGCAGTTGCGGCTGTGGCACGTACTCGGGGGTGGGAGCTAGCACGTGGAAGCTAACCTGGGCATAGGCTTCAGAGTTTTTGAAGCTCTCGTGCCAGGGTTTGCCGGCAAACACCCGCAGAGTATGGGATCCCGGCTCCAAATCCTTGAAAACGAGGGGAGCATCGGCATCGTAATGGGCGATGTAGGGACGGTTGTCCAGCACCACGTGCAGATGAGGGCCGAGACCCAATTGCGGATCTTGGAAAAGCGGATACCCTTGCACCGCAAAGCGAACGGTTACCTGCCGCTCTGACAACACCTCACCTGGCTTGGGGCTGAGGATCTGAACTTGCGGGCGACAGTACTGCAAATGGGCATCCAGCTTGGCAATCTCCGGGGGAACCGGCACGCGCTCTAGCTGGGGAAGCTGTTCCTGCGGGGGTTCAGGCGGGGATCCCCCACAAGAGGCCAAAACGAGGGCGGCCAACAGACAGATCCACCATCTCAACAACCCCCACGTTCTCAACCTGGCATTTCCCGCGTGTTCTTGCATGAGCCTCACATCCCGACACTCTCGGTACCCTGCCGAGCTGCAGATAAGCCATCCCCACATTACCAGCATGTGTCCTTTGGGGAAGATCCCTTCCCCCGCCCTAGAATGGGATCAACTGGCCTGGCTCAAGCCGGGTCGGAGACACTTTTGAGGTCGTGTATGGCTCTGTTGGCGATAACAGCTCTTGCGGGCATGGATCTGGCCCAGTGGCAAGCTCTGCTCAACAACGTGGCGTTTGCCATTTCTCTGGGGGCCATGCTGTTCTACTGGGGTGGGGCAGCTTTTCCCCAGGTGCAGCTTTTGGCCGAATTGGGCCTAGCGGGGATGATCGGGGCAAACTTGACGATGGCCGCCCTGTTGACGGCCCGCTGGATCGATGCAGGCTACTTCCCCTTGAGTAATCTGTACGAGTCTTTGTTTTTCCTGGCCTGGGGGATCACCGCTTTGCACCTGCTGGCCCTCCACTGGAGCCGCAGCCGCTGGGTGGGGGTCATGACTGCCCCAGTTGTAACCGGGATCGTAGCCTTTGCTGCCTTGGTGCTGCCGGAAGATATGCAGGTAGCCCAGCCCCTTGTCCCGGCTTTGCAATCCAACTGGCTGATGATGCACGTGACTGTGATGTTGCTGGCCTACGCGGCGCTGCTGGTGGGATCCCTTCTCTCCATCAGCTTTCTCATCGTCACTCGCGGTCAGGAAGTGCATCTCAAGGGCAACTCCCTCGGCCTGCAATTTCGCCCTCCCCAACCCCAAACCCATCCCGAATGGGCGGAAGCCACCCTGCCTTTCCCGGCTTCAGAACTGGCCTACGCTGGCCTCCGCTCCCCCCGTCCTGCCCCCTCGTCCGCTCAACACCCCCCCCAACCGGCCCCCGAAGGGATCCCCTGGCAACGGCTGAGCCTGGCAGAAATCTTGGACAACACCAGCTACCGGCTGATCGGGCTGGGGTTCCCCCTGCTCACCATCGGCATTATCGCCGGCGCCGTTTGGGCCAACGAAGCCTGGGGTACCTACTGGAGCTGGGATCCGAAAGAAACCTGGGCCTTGATTACCTGGTTGGTCTTCGCTGCCTATTTGCATGCCCGCATCACCAAAGGCTGGCAAGGCAGACGCCCCGCCCTCTTGGCCAGCTTGGGTTTTGGAGTGGTTTGGGTATGTTACCTGGGGGTCAACTTTCTGGGCAAAGGCTTACACAGCTATGGCTGGTTTTTCTAAGAAACCGATCCCCGTTTATGAGTATCCTGGTGCTGGCAAGCCGTAGTGGATCCCTTCGAGGAGAAAAACGATGCGACTGTTCAACTACCTGATCTTGTTTTCAGCCCTCCTGGCCATTGCCCTCTTTGCCATGCAAAACGCCACCCCGGTCACGGTTACTTTTGCCCCTGGCGTCAGCATCGAAAGCCCTCTGGTGATGGAACTTCTGGCTGCTGCTGGGATTGGGGCCGCCCTCGCCTGGCTGTATAGCCTCTGGATGCGCGTACAGTTCAGCATCGAAGCCCGGGAAAAAAATCGGCAACTGCAGGAGAAGGAGGTCACCATCACCGAACTCAAGGAAATGGTGGTGGAGCTGGAAGCCAAAGTGAAGCAACTGCCTCCCAGCAAGCGTGCCGAACCCCAAGAGGACATCCAGGATGTGAAAGAAGTGGCCACCGAGGGATCCCCTGCCTAAAATCCCCAGGTTGACCCACAGGCCGTTGAGGTAGAATTGAACTTCTACTTGCCCCTCTCCCTAGCTCATACTTCCTATGCAGGTTATCCAAGAAAAACGCCCTGGCAGCCGGGTCGGTCTCAAAATTGTGGTAGAAGCCGACCGGGTGAAGCGCTCCTACGAAAAAACCTTGCGTCAACTGGAGCAGAATATCCAAATTCCGGGATTCCGCAAGGGCAAGGCCCCCCGCAACCTCGTTGTGCGGCAGGTGGGCCGCGAGCGCATCATGGCCAGTGCTGTGGATGACCTGATCAGCGAGGCCATTCAACAGGCTTTCAAGGAAGCTCGGCTCACTCCCATTAGCCGGTTCGAGCTGGATGATGAGGTGGGTCAGCTCTTGGCTCAGTTCAACCCCGAAGCAGACTTCAGCTTCTCAGGATATGTTGAGGTGTACCCCGAAGCCCGCGTTGGCCAATACAAAGGGCTGACCGTTACGGCAACCCGTGTTGACGTCAAGCCTGAGCAAATTGACCAGCTCATCGACCGATGGCGGGATCAGCGGGCCACCCTCTTGCCGGTAGAAGATCGGCCTGCTCAGTTGGGGGATGTGGTGGTGATCGATTTTGCAGCCCGCGATGCAGAAGGCAATCCCCTCGACGAGATGACCACCCAGGACTTCCAGTTGGAACTCAAGGAAAACAACTTCATCCCCGGTTTTGTGGCGGGCATCGTGGGCATGCAGCTCGACGAAACCAAGGAGATCGCAGCCACCTTCCCCGACGACTACTTCAGAAAAGAGTTGGCCGGGAAAACGGTTACCTTCACTGTCTGCCTGAGGGAGATCAAGGCCAAAGAGCTGCCCGAATTGGACGATGCCTTTGTGCAAGAGATCAGCAGCTTTCAAACGGTGGCCGAACTGCGGGAGCACTTGCAAAAGCGCCTTGAACAGGATGCCCTGACACAATCTGAGGAGAACCTCGAAACCGCCATCCTCAACGCCATCCTGGAAACCACCGAGGTGGATCTGCCCGAGACCCTAGTCGAGCAGGAAACGACGCAACTGCTATCCCAAAGCCTTCACTCGCTGCAACAGCAGCAAGGGGTCACGCCAGGCGAGATCCGCAAGCTCCTGTCCCAACTGCCTCCCGAAACCCTTAACCAGTTGAAAGAGCGCCACCGACCCGAAGCCATCAACCGGCTGCGGCGCACCTTGGCCCTGAGTGCCATCGTTCGGCAAGAGCAAATTGCCGTAGGTTCCACGGAGTTGGACGTGGAGGTGGAAGAGGTGATGGCGGCCTATGCCCAGCAAGGCCAAAAGCTGGATCGGGAACGAGTACGCCAAGCCGTCTATGAAAGCTTGCTGACCAACAAGGTGATGGCTTGGCTGAAGTCTCAGACCACGGTCAACTGGGTCGATAGCGAGGGGAATCCAACCCAGGCGCCCACTTCTTTGGCAGGCTCGGAGGAGAAGGTTGAAGTGCCAGAGGCCGAGTTTGAGGCCGATGAGCCAGAAGCAGAGGTATCTGGGATCCCTGAGGCAATTGAATCCTCATCAGAGACGGCTACGGGGGCGGAAACGGATGGAGAAGCTGCAGCTGCGGAAGCCGAGCCAACTACAGAAAAGGCTGTAGAAGCATCCCCTGCTGAAACCGTCTCAGCCTCTGCGGCAGAGGCAACGCTCCCAGTTGAGGAGAAAGCGGCAGAGACCGCTACAGAGATCCCGGCAGCAGAAAAGCCCAAGCCAAGCAAAAAGGACAAAAAAGGCAAGTGAATGCGCTGGGGATTTTCTGGCTGAGGGCATTTCCTTCAAAAGCAAGGGGGCGCAGCCCCTAGTGTTCCAAGTCGCAAAAAATAGATATCTACCACTGCTGGCAGTGGCAAAGGGGAGCGTTTAGGGTTTATCCTATTCGCAACATCTGCAAGAGGGCAGGCTGCCATGAAGGGATTTGCGCGCGTACTTGGGGCTTGGGGGATCCTCACCCTGATCGCCGGGATCTCGCCCGGCAGCGCTGTGGGCCAATCGGCCTTGCCTCCTGTGCCCATCATGCCCTCGGATCCCCAAGGTTCGTTTCCCGATCCAGGGATCCCGGCAGCCCCTTCCCCTCCCCGTGAGCCGGTCGGGCTGGATCTCCGCCATCTGGTGGGATTGTTCATCAACGAGTCCTTGGGTGCAGGCAACCAAGCTGCTGCGGTTAGTTACAACGACCTCTACACCCGCCTGTTGGCCCGAAGCTACGGGGATCCCCGCCCCCCCATTGAGGTGGAGTACGAGTTCATTCAAGAGATCCTGCGGGAGTATGGGGATCCCGCCGATCGTTTCTGGGATCCGCAAGCTTTTAAGGACTTGCTCAACCGTCCCCGTCCTCCCGTACAAGCCCGCGGGATCGGCCCGCGCCAGGTTTACTTGGCTGTGCCGGATCTCACCCCGGCCACAGCTCAGCAAATCCGCCAAACCCTCCACACCCAAGACTACAGCCAGGGCATTGTCCTCGACCTGCGCGGCTCGGTGGGCTACGACCCCCAAGTGGTGGCCGATGTGGCGCGCCTGTTTTTGCCCCGCTCCGTCCAGCCGCTGCTGATTACCGAAGACCGATTCGGGCAGCCCACCCTCTGGAACAGCGAAAATCTGCCCATTGCCGCCGGGATCCCGTTGGCCGTTCTCGTGGATGGTAACACCCGCCAGGGGGCCACCCTCTTGGCTGCCCAGTTGGGAGCCAGCGGCAGCACCCTCATTTTGGGGCAGCCCACCCAAGGCAGCGAGCGACAAACCCGCTTCTTTGCTCTCCCCTCCGGCGCGGCGGTGGAACTGGCCGTGGCCACCTGGAAAACAGGGGATGGTCGCTCTTTGGAGCGGGGTCTGGTGCCCTTGCAGACGGTGGAAGGAGATGACAATGCTTGGCTGAATGCCGGCCTGCAAGCGCTGGCCTTGCCCCCACGGCGACCCACCCTGCCCCCACGGCCTACCGTGCTGGTGCAAGAGGGCCGAGTTGGCCGCTTTGAGCTGGGCATGGATACCCGCAACGTGGATACCCACCTGCTGGGCAATGTCGATCAGATCCCAGCGGCCTCTGGAGCCAATGTGTTTCAGCCCAACAGCGACCTGAAGATCTTTTACCTGCAGGACTACATCCTCTTCACCTACCGTCATCCGGGCATTGTGGATAGCTTTTTCGCCAACCGCATCTACACCACCCACCCGGAAGCCATGACCGGCGAAGGGATCCGCATCGGCTCCACCTATTCGGAAGTGATCGCCGTTTACGGCGGGCCCGGCGAGAACGGCTACAACGAGGTGGTACCCTATCCCAAGGGAAGCCGAGAATATCTGCGCGACGACCGCTACTACGTCAACTACGATGCCCTGGGCCTGGCCTTTGCCTTTGAGGTGGGATCCAACCAGGTCACGGCCATTGGCCTGTTCAAGCCGGGGAGCTGAAGGCGAGGGCAACTGGGGAATCTCTGTTGGCTTGCCAGAGGGTTCGGGGATCCCGCCCATCTCCACGTTGTCCCCTGCCGGAGAAAAGTTAATCGATTGTTAATCTTTTTGTCCTAATCTCTCAACATCGCCCGGAGCGATGCGGTAGATTAGTGCAGCAACCCCCGCAAAGGGGATTTTTTGTGCCATCTACGGACTGTAGGAGAAGCTCTTGGCAAACGTCGTGGTTGTCGGTGCCCAGTGGGGCGATGAAGGAAAAGGGAAGATCACCGACCTCCTCAGTGAAAAGGCCCATGTGGTCGTCCGCTATCAAGGTGGGGTGAATGCAGGGCATACCCTGGTGGTGGGGGGCCAAACCTTCAAGCTACACTTGATCCCCTCTGGCATTCTCTACCCCGACAAACGCTGCATCATCGCCAGCGGCACGGTGATCGATCCCGAGGTTCTGCTGGCCGAGATCGACCAACTGCATCAATTGGGCATTTCCACCGACAACCTGTTCATTGCCGAAACGGCCCACGTCACCCTGCCCTACCACCGGGTCATTGACATCGCAGAAGAGGAGCGGCGTGGCATTTACCGGCTGGGCACCACCGGCCGGGGCATTGGCCCCACCTATGCCGACAAGGCCGAGCGCATGGGCATTCGCGTCGTGGACTTGATGTACCCTGACCAGCTGCGGGAGCGCCTCAGTTGGGCCATTCCCTACAAAAATGTCTTGCTGGAAAAGATCTATAATCTGCCCCCCCTGGATCCCGAGCCGATCATTGAGCAATACCTGGCCTATGCCGAGCGGCTGCGCCCCTATGTTACCGACGCTGCTCTGCTTCTCACCCAAGCCATCGAAGATCGGGAGAACATCCTGTTTGAAGGGGCTCAGGGCACCCTGTTGGATCTCGACTACGGCACCTACCCCTACGTCACCTCCTCCCATCCCATTGCCGGTGGCGCTTGTATTGGCGCTGGGATCGGCCCCACCAGCATTGACCGGGTGATCGGGGTGGCCAAAGCCTACACCACCCGCGTTGGCGAAGGCCCTTTCCCCACCGAGCTCAAAGATGAGATCGGGGCGTACCTGGGGGCAACCGGTGCTGAATTTGGCACCACCACAGGGCGACAACGGCGCTGCGGCTGGTTTGACGGGGTAATTGGGCGCTACGCGGTGCGAATCAATGGCCTAGACTGCCTGGCCATCACCAAACTGGATGTGCTGGATGGCTTGGATGAGATCAAGGTGTGCGTGGCCTACGAGTACCAGGGGCGGGAAATTCGTCACTTTCCCAGCGATGCCCGGGTTTTCGCCCAGTGCAAACCCATCTACGAAACCCTGCCGGGCTGGAAATGTTCCACCAAAGATTGCCGCTCCATCCAAGACTTGCCCCCCGAAGCCCATGATTACCTGAAGTTTTTGGCACAGTTGATGCAGGTGCCGATTGCCATTGTTTCTCTGGGGGCCAGCCGCGACCAGACGATTATCGTCGAGGATCCCATCCACGGCCCCAAGCGGGCCCTTCTCTACCCCAATGGTGGCAAGCGCGCCCACGCCCTCATGCCCGACTGAGTGGGCTCAAGAACAATTGGGAACAAGGGCAATCATAGGGCAATCATTAACTCAAATGCTCAGTAATGATCAATGTGAGTTAAGTTATGGTCATTTCATGTTAGGGTGAAACGCCTAAGCTACGGAGAAAAGCCTTCCGGCCCTGTGCGTTCAACGTCTTAGGTGTGGATGCAGTGTCCTAGTTTATAGTCATTTAAGAGGGAATAAAACTGTTCCGTTGTCTTGCTTCCCAGCTCCTCACTGCCGAGCGAATAGGAAGCGTCTTAATCTAACTTGAAATGACTCTAATGGTTTGAGAAAAACAATATTGCCGCAGTTGGGCCAGTTCTACCTCACTGAGATCTTGCCACTGGCCAGGAGCAAGCCCCGCCAGAGAGAGGGGCCCCAGTCCAACCCGAACCAACCGCAAAGTTGGGATCCCAACAGCAGCAGTCATGCGGCGCACCTGACGATTACGACCCTCCTGCAGCGTCAGTTCCAGCCAGGTGGTGGGGATGGAGCGGCGAAAGCGAATGGGGGGATCCCGTGGCGGCAGGGTGGGTTCCTCAGCCAAGACTTTGACCTGGGCCGGGCGCGTTTTTCGCCCTTGGATGATCAGCCCCTGTTGCAGCTGTTGCAGGGCTTGGGGGGTGGGGATCCCTTCCACCTGAACCCAGTAGATGCGCTCATGGCCGAACTTGGGATCGATCAAGCGGGCATTGAGGCGACCATCATCGGTCAGCAGGAGCAGCCCTTCGCTGTCGCGATCCAGTCGCCCCACCGGATAAACCCTGGGCACCGGAATAAAAGACTTGAGGGTAGGCCGTCCCGCTTGGTCGGTGAATTGGGTGAGCACGCCATAGGGCTTGTAGAACTTGAGATAGCGCATGACACACAAAACAACAAAACTGTGAACCCAACCTTTCCAATCTTTAAGATTTGGCAGAAGGATTTGGCAGAGCGGCTTCAACGGTAAGATCAAGCCTTAAGGAGCAATATCCCTCCATCGCCAGCAGCGTTTGACGGGGCTCACCCCATGACCATAGACAACAACTTACTCTGGGTTTTGGTTGGAACAGCAGGGCTCTCTCTCCTCAGCCTGGTGTACGTGCTGGTGGATGAGGGCAACAAACGCCGCCGCTACGAACAGCAAAAGGAAAAAGAAGCTGCTCAGCCACCTGCGGTTGTTCCTGCAGAAGAAGCCGGGATCCCAGCTGCACCTCCTCCTTCTGCTCCTGAACCTGTTGCTGCTCAGCCCGCTTCAGCGCCACACACTGCTGACGGGTTCCCAGAAGCGTCGCGTAGCGATGACGAGGAGCCAGAAACCTCCCCGGAAGCGGTTCGCGCCAGCAGGACAGAGTCCTTGCCCAGCCCTGAGGACTCTGCTCTCCCCAAGGAGCCGGATACAGGGCCTGACCCCGCAGAGGAAATGCCGAAAGATACCCCATAACAGTTTTTTTCGGTTCTGGGGAAGTTCTGGGGATAGATGGGATCCCCATCCCGCAAGAGGGGAGCTTCATGCCCTCATCAGGGTTTGCTCTCCGTAGCGCAGCATCATCTCCAAAGCCGCGAGACGGTTGCCCCAAACTTGAACTCGATAGGGGTTGCGCAGAGATTCCAGCCGCATCCAAGTGGCAAGATTGGTTTTCAAGTTGCCCAGTTGCTGACGGGCTTGTTCCAGGGCTTCCGGGGTGGGATCCGCTGCCAAGGCCGCCAGGGATCCCTGCACCCGCTCTATTTGCTCCATCCATTGGCTGTGCTCCCACAACCCCAACCGTTTCTGCTCGAGCAAAAACATCCACTCCTGCCGCAGCGCCTGGAAGCGATCCCGAACAGCCCCAAAGGGATCCCAATAGGGAATGCGAGTCGAGGCAATGGCGGAGGACGTAAACTACCCGGCTCCGACCGCTAAGCGGTACGGAGCGGGCTTTCAGTAGCCCTGAGCCTGCTCTGCTCTACCAGA
>NZ_JANSHM010000091.1:0-8922 GCF_047461635.1 Synechococcus sp. W55.2
CGGTCGGAAGCAGGAACCCGCCGAGACGACTGCGCAAGGAGCCATCCATGCGTAGCGTGGTAGGAATCTCCAGCCTTGGCCTCCGGCCCGCCAGCGGCGAACAGGCCGGGGAGGATGTCAAACGAACGACACTTGCTTTCTGAGCCACTAACCTTGTAGAAAGACAAGGGCGAAAGGGCGGCTTTGATGCGGCGGCGCATTCTACAGCTTTGCATCCTCGGCTGGACGATGCTCCTCGTCCTGGCAGTGGGGGGCAGGGGATCCCTGCCGGTTCCCCACTTTTTTGGCATTGAAGCCCTGCAAGCCCAGGCTCAAACTCAAGCCGGAGAACTGCCGCAGCCGATGCGGCTCAAACTCCCCCCCGGCCTGGATCGCTACGCCTACGACAAGGCGGTGGGAGACTACTTTGAGGAAATCGAGCCGCTTTTGCCAGGTGGAGCCTATGCCCAGTGGGCCTTCTATCCCGTCCCTATCTACATCCAAGGGGATCACCCCCAGTGGAAGGCCTCCGTGGAGCAAGCGGTGAAGGAGTGGTCGGCCTACATCCCGCTCAAGGTGGTGGCCAAAGAGGAGGAGGCTTTCTACGGGATGAGCATTTACCGCGTTCCTCCTATTGGCGGCGGGGTGGCTGGGGCGGCCCGCCCGGAGTTTTTCTTCGCCTCCGATGGCTCTTTGCAGCAGCGGGTGCGCATCGTCATTGCAGAAGGACAGGGGTTGGCCGAAATAACGGCGGTGGCCCGACACGAGATCGGGCATGGGCTGGGGCTGTGGGGCCATAGCCCGAACCTGCGGGATCTAATGTATGGCGGACACCATGCGGCGGCTACCGGCAATCGGCGGGTGTTGCGGGTGCCCAACATTACCAAGCGGGATCTCAACACCCTCAAGCGCGTCTACGAGCAGCCCACCCTCAGCGGGCAGGTCTTTCCAGAGAGCTATCACCGCCTGTTTGGCCAGCTTCTACAGGAAAAGCCGCTGCCCGAGAGAGCTCTTGGATTGCCGCTAGCTAGAGCTGCAGGAGTTGCGACACCCCCTTGAGCGCCATAGCTAGGAGAAAAAAGAGCAACTGGGTGGCAACAATGCTGGGGCCGGAGGGCAGGTTGAAGGTTGCCGAGGCGATCATCCCCAGCACCGCGCTCAGTCCCCCAATACCTATGGCCAGCAGCACATAGGTTGTAAAGCGGGATCCCAAAAGCCTTGCCGTCGAGGCTGGGATGACCACAAAAGCGCTCACCAGCAACACCCCCACAGAGCGAATTGAGAGCGCCACCACCACAGCCAGCAACACCACAAAAGCCAGCTTCTGCCAGCCCACCTGAACCCCCCGCGCCCGCGCCAGCGGCTCATCCAGGGTCAGCAACATTTGGGAGGGCAAAGTCAATCCCACATAGGCCGAGCTGATCAGCAAGAGGATCCCGCTCGTCCACAGGGCTGCCGGGCTGATCCCCAAAATCTCCCCGAACAACAACTGGTTGAGGTTGCCCCGATAGCCGGGCAGCAAGCTGAGGGTGATAACGGCCAGCGCCAAAGAGGAAGAGTAGATGATGTTCAGCACCGTATCCGGCGAAAGCTGGGTGCGTTCCAGGATAAAGGTCACGCCCAGGGCAAACACCACCCCAAACCCCATCAGCACCGCCGTAGGATTCAGCCCCAGGGCTACTCCCACGACAATACCCAAGAGCGCCGAATGCCCCAGGGCATCGCTAAAAAACGCCAACTGCCGAAAGATGACAAAACTGCCCAGCAGTCCCCCCGTCACCCCTGTGAGGACCCCGCCTAGGAGGGCCCGCTGCATGAAGGGCAACTGCAGCAATTCCACCACCCGCACCCAGCCCTCCAACATCGCCTTCCCCTCAGTGACGGTGGATGTAGCGGACAAAATGGTGCTCCGCACCGCTGTCGCGAACAGGCCCATAAACCCGGCTCAGCACTTCTGGTGCCAAAGCCACCTGGGGGGATCCCTGGCAGATGAGGGATTGGTTGAGGCACAGCACGCGGTCGCAATAGCAAGACACCATTTCCAGATCATGGGAGATCTGCAAAATGGCCCAGCCCAGAGATTGGCGCAGCTCTTCCAAGAGCCGGTAAAACTCCCCCTCGCTGAGCGTATCTAAGCCTGCCGGTGCCTCGTCGAGGATAAGCAGCCGCCGCGGCCAAGCCAAGCAATAGGCCAACAGCACCCGTTTCAGCTCCCCGCCGCTGAGCTGGCCCAGAGCCTTGGAGGACAGGTGGGATGCGCCGGCTCGTTCCAGCGCCTCTTGCACCGCCTGCTGCCGAGCAGAGCGCTGCTGCCAGGGCCAGCGGGGTTGCAACGCCCCCCAACCCAAAGCCACAAACTCCTCCACCACCATGGGGATCCCAGGATTGAACTGAAAACGTTGGGGCACGTAAGCCACCTGCTGCCGCACCGAGGGGGGCAAGTAACCGGACAGGCACACCGGCTCTCCCAGAATCCAAACCGAGCCGCACTGCCGCGGCAGGATCCCCAAGATGGCCTGCACCAAGGTACTTTTGCCAGCGCCATTGGGGCCGACAATGGCCGTATGGGATCCCGCCCTCAGCTCAAACGACACATTTTGCACCGCCAACTGGGATCCCCGATAGACCGTCAGCCCCTCGACGCGCAGGACAACCTCGCCGGAGCAGGAGATCATCGCCCCCTCGCCAGCAGGTGTTCGAGAGCAGCTTGGCCCAGCAGCGGCAATTGCAGGGGCAGGAAGGCCGTCTCCTTCTCAAAGGCGGAGACCAGGTTCTCCACGTTTTGCCGCAGGATGGTCAGGTAATATTCCGGCTCGATCCCCTCAGGGCCAGCGGTTTCGATGGGATCGAAAACGCGAACTTGGATCCCTAGGTCTCTGGCCAAAACCTCAAAGGGGTTGTTACTCCCCAGCTGCGGTTCCACCAGGATCGTCTTCAGGCCGGATGCCCGCACCGTCTCCATCACCCGCCGCACATCTTCGGGGGAGGGGCTGGCTTCAGGGATCTCCACCAAAAACTCAGCCTTGAGGTTGTAGCGCTCGGCAAAGTAGGGGGCAAAGTTGTGGAAAACTACAAACTTTCTGCCGGCAAAGGGAGCCAAGCGCTGCTCGATCTCCTCATCCAAAGCCTTGAGCTTCTCGATAAAAGCAGCCGCATTGGCCCGGTAGATCTCCGCCCCTGCCGGATCCGCAGCGATTAAGCCGTCGCGGATGTTTTCCACCTGCTGAATAGCCCGCCTGGGATCCAGCCAAATGTGGGGGTTAAACTCGCCGTGGCTGTGCCCATGAGAGTGGCCATGGCCATGCCCGTGAGAATGGCCGTGACTGTGTCCATGAGAGTGTCCATGGCCGTGACCGTGGGAGTGCCCATGCTCTGGCTCCTCAGCCCGCAAAGTTGGGATCCCTTCGCTGCTGTCAACGATTTGCAATTGGGGGTTCCCAGCGCTGGCGATCAACCCTTCCAAAAACGTTTCCATACCCAACCCGTTGATCACCAGCACATCCGCCTGAGCCAGCAAACGAACCTCCTCAGGTCGAGCCTGAAAGCTGTGGGGCCCCATCTGAGGGGAAAGGAGTGGCGTGACTTCTGCCCGATCCCCGGCCACAGCACGGGTAAATTGCGTTATCGGCAAAATCGTGGTCACCACCTTTGGGGGGCTGGATCCCTGCTGGGCTTGGGATCCCTCCTGTCGAAGGTGCAAGCCGCCCAGGATCCCGACCGAGAGGGCGGCCAGCAGAGATACCAGCGATCGCATGGATCGAACAGAGCGAAGAGAGTTAAGCCTATCGGTCATGTGCAGAAATACCTCACAAAACAACAGAGACAGCAGAACTTGCAGAACCCGACCTTCGAAAAGCCAAAGCCCTCTGCTGGAGCAAAGAAAACATGCTCACCAGACCATTGCTCCTGGAAGGGCTAAGGCTGAAATTGAGGCCCATCTCCCGCACAAACTCTGGGGAAACCCCCAAAATCTCTTCCGGCGCTAGGCCACTTAGCCCCTCCACCACAATGGCCACCAAACCCTTGACCAACTGAGCATCGGCATCCCCTTGGATGTAGACCTTGCCCTCCCTAAACTCGGTGGCCAGCCACACCCGCGAAGCGCAACCTCTGACTAGGTTCTCCTCCTTCCTCTCCGCTTCGGGAAAAGGTGGCAGGCGCTTGGCATAGGCTAGGAGAAGCTCATACTTCTGCCGCGAGGTCTTGGCCTTCTGGAAGCGATTGACAATTTGCTGCAGAGCTGCGGGCATCCCTCAGCTTGTCTAGAGTGAGAATGATAATCAAACTCATCATAACACCCCCACTCAGCGAGGGCGCAGGGGCACCTGCAAACTTTTGGGACTGTCGTTACCGAAGCGAGCGATAGCCGCCACTTACTCCCCGTGGTGAGAGGACCAGTTGCCAAAGTTGGCTGGCCCGGGCCTTGAAGCTACCGGCACTCATCAGGAGATAGAGCCGCCACATGCGGCGAAAGCGCTCATCGTAGCGGTCGGCTAATTTTGGCCATGCCTGCTCGAAATTGGCGTGCCAGGCTTTTAAGGTGGCCACGTAATTGATCCCAAAATTGTGCCAGTCTTCCAGCACAAATAAGCCCTCAAAGGCTGCAGTAATCAGATGAGGCGAGGGCAGCATCGAGTTGGGGAAAATGTAGCGCTCAATCCAGGGATCCCGCCCCTGGTAGGCCACGTTGCTGCCGATGGTGTGCAGGAGAAACAAGCCATTGTCGTTCAACAAGCGGCGGGCTACCTGCATAAACGTTCGGTAGTTTCGGTAGCCAACATGTTCAAACATGCCGACAGAAAGGATGCGATCAAACTTTCCCTGGGTCTGGCGATAGTCTTCTAACCGAATCTCGACCGGCAGGCCGCGGCAGCGTTCGCTGGCCAGTTTGGCTTGCTCTTTGGAAACAGTAATCCCCACAACCTGCACCCCGTAGCGTTCGGCCAGGTACTGGGCTGTGCCGCCCCAGCCACAGCCGATGTCGAGCACCCGCATGCCGGGTTGGAGTTCCAGCTTGCGGGCAATGAGGTCAAGCTTAGCTTCTTGGGCTTCATCCAGAGTTTGCGCGCCCCCATCCCAATAGGCACAGCTGTAGATCATGCGGCGATCCAGCATGGCCTCATAGAGGTCGTTGCCGAGGTCGTAGTGGCGCCGGCCAATGACGAATGCCCCCTTGCCCCGCTGGCGGTTGATAAGGCAACTGTCCAACCCAAGCAAGGGCTGAGTTAGCCAACCCACCTGCTGCGGTGCCTGGGCAGTTAGGAGACGACAAACTAACTCATCAATGGCCTCGCAATCCCACCAGCCCTCCATGTAGGCCTCGCCAAAGCCCAGGGATCCATAGAGCAGGCAGCGCAGGTAGAGCCGCTCGTCGTGAACTTGAATATCCCAAGGTTGCGAGCCATTGAGGGTTATACCGGCAACATCCAAAACCCGAAGCGCATACTGACGCGCCAGCCAGCGCAAGCTGTTGAGTCCTTTCCCCATCCCTAGGGAGCCCTCACCACAGGGAAACTGACTCAACAAATACACCCCAAGGTGGCAAGGGATCCAACAAGTTTCCAATTTCTAGGGATCCCCCCGAAGGGGGAACACTTTTCAAAAGAGGTAGTACCATGTCCAAACGACGTGTTTCCAATTTCTAGGGATCCCCCCGAAGGGGGAACCCGATCCCGCGCGCGGCGTCACCGTTCCGCGCCGCTGTTTCCAATTTCTAGGGATCCCCCCGAAGGGGGAACACCTTGCAAAAACTGATGGAAGAAGTGGCAGCACAGTTTCCAATTTCTAGGGATCCCCCCGAAGGGGGAACCTCGAAGCGTGGGATCCTACCGAGATCTCCGGTGGGATCACCCAGTTTCCAATTTCTAGGGATCCCCCCGAAGGGGGAACAGGAGAAATCCTGGGTGCTTGAGGGGGAGGTTAGGTGGGGTTTCCAATTTCTAGGGATCCCCCCGAAGGGGGAACAGGGAGGGGGATAAAGTGGATAAAGCTT
This sequence comes from Synechococcus sp. W55.2, assembly GCF_047461635.1. Taxonomy (NCBI): domain Bacteria; kingdom Bacillati; phylum Cyanobacteriota; class Cyanophyceae; order Synechococcales; family Synechococcaceae; genus Synechococcus; species Synechococcus sp. W55.2. Next base: position 5,972 of record NZ_JANSHM010000091.1, read on the forward strand.
TTCTACGGGGCGTTTCCAATTTCTAGGGATCCCCCCGAAGGGGGAACGAAGTCCTCGGTAACAACCACCTCAAACATATTAGCGTTTCCAATTTCTAGGGATCCCCCCGAAGGGGGAACCATACTCAGGTCCTTCACTAAGCCCCCCTCTCGGGCAGACGTTTCCAATTTCTAGGGATCCCCCCGAAGGGGGAACCGGTCTCGTTTAATCACCAACAGTCTCAAAGAGGCTGATGAAAGTTTCCAATTTCTAGGGATCCCCCCGAAGGGGGAACTACGTGCCTGGTTGGGTCGTAATGGGGCATACCCTGTAGTTTCCAATTTCTAGGGATCCCCCCGAAGGGGGAACACTGCACGGGTCGCCCTAGTGTAGTGGTTGAATACCGTTTCCAATTTCTAGGGATCCCCCCGAAGGGGGAACTGTAGTACATAGCATCCTCCCTTCTTCAGGGATAAAGAGTTTCCAATTTCTAGGGATCCCCCCGAAGGGGGAACTCCGTATGCACCAATGCCTGAGAGGGATTGGGGAGGGCGTTTCCAATTTCTAGGGATCCCCCCGAAGGGGGAACCAGATTAATGAGTTCTTGAACTCGATGGGTGTTGGTCCAGTTTCCAATTTCTAGGGATCCCCCCGAAGGGGGAACACGGTAGCAAGGCCCTGTACCTGCGTCACTGCTATTGTTTCCAATTTCTAGGGATCCCCCCGAAGGGGGAACTCCAAGAGGCTACAGGGGCATTCCTGGGCATTCTAGGGGCCGTGTTTCCAATTTCTAGGGATCCCCCCGAAGGGGGAACCGGTCAAGATTAAACCCGCACAAATCCAGGTATGTGCGGAGTTTCCAATTTCTAGGGATCCCCCCGAAGGGGGAACGACACATCCCTGCAAACCGCGGTGAACAACCGGTAGTCTGCCGTTTCCAATTTCTAGGGATCCCCCCGAAGGGGGAACTAGGGGATCCTGGATCATTTTCCAGGATGGCTTCATCGTTTCCAATTTCTAGGGATCCCCCCGAAGGGGGAACACGTAGATGCTCACACTTGGAGTCTTGCAAGAACTCAGTTTCCAATTTCTAGGGATCCCCCCGAAGGGGGAACCCGAGTTGCTTTGTCCGTGCAACTAGAAAGGACAAAGCCATGTTTCCAATTTCTAGGGATCCCCCCGAAGGGGGAACTCCCGACTAATTCGGGCTAATGGGGGCTTGACTCCCACAGTTTCCAATTTCTAGGGATCCCCCCGAAGGGGGAACACCTTAGATTGTGCTACCCATTACCGCCCAGCTAGGTAGTTTCCAATTTCTAGGGATCCCCCCGAAGGGGGAACCCTTTGGGCTTTGCGCAGCCGCTGAATGGTAATACCTTGGTTTCCAATTTCTAGGGATCCCCCCGAAGGGGGAACCCCAACCTAGACCATCGCAGGAGACTACAGAGTTCTATCGCTGGTGTTTCCAATTTCTAGGGATCCCCCCGAAGGGGGAACGGCGGACTCTCCTCCCATCTAGGTGAGGCATTCAACCTCGCGTTTCCAATTTCTAGGGATCCCCCCGAAGGGGGAACCAATGTGGAGGACAACCTAAACGGATCCGGGAGTGTGGGGTTTCCAATTTCTAGGGATCCCCCCGAAGGGGGAACCCACCTTTTTATTTTTGAACACTACTCCAATAAGGAGAATAGTACTGTTTCCAATTTCTAGGGATCCCCCCGAAGGGGGAACATCGCATCCCGCCATGAGTCGACTCCACTCCTTGTAGTTTCCAATTTCTAGGGATCCCCCCGAAGGGGGAACCGTGCTCTATACATCTTCCCCGACTACAACCGGTGGCTAATGTTTCCAATTTCTAGGGATCCCCCCGAAGGGGGAACTGAAGAGCTTACCCCCGGGTCTGTTTTCTACGAAGCTGTTTCCAATTTCTAGGGATCCCCCCGAAGGGGGAACGCGAACCCGCTACTTGGAATGCGCGAAGCGCCAAGCCGAGTTTCCAATTTCTAGGGATCCCCCCGAAGGGGGAACTAGTCCGCACGTCAAAAGCGCTAGTCGCAACTTTGAAGTTTCCAATTTCTAGGGATCCCCCCGAAGGGGGAACGAGGACGAGGAGCTCGAGGAGCTAAAGGCTAGGTTGGGAATTGTTTCCAATTTCTAGGGATCCCCCCGAAGGGGGAACGAGAATTTGGAGGCAGGGATCCGCCGGACCGTCTTTTGTTTCCAATTTCTAGGGATCCCCCCGAAGGGGGAACAACGAGACCCAGAAGTCACGCCCGTTGGCCAGGCGGGCTGTTTCCAATTTCTAGGGATCCCCCCGAAGGGGGAACAATATTCCCCATGTGGGTTGGGGTAGGTAATCTAGGCTAGTTTCCAATTTCTAGGGATCCCCCCGAAGGGGGAACGAGACTAATGAGATTCTCTATGCCCTAGGAATCAGAAAGTTTCCAATTTCTAGGGATCCCCCCGAAGGGGGAACACTATGTCTGCTGTTGTGTTCTCTCGTATTCCGGGTAGTTTCCAATTTCTAGGGATCCCCCCGAAGGGGGAACTTCGGCTGATACACCTCGTTAAGAGGCTTTTCAGCGTCCCTGTTTCCAATTTCTAGGGATCCCCCCGAAGGGGGAACAAATTGTTAGGCTCCTGGACCTTCTACGAGGACCACGTTTCCAATTTCTAGGGATCCCCCCGAAGGGGGAACTAGGTCAATTTGAGGATGTACAGGCGTTTAGCTGTAATAACGGTTTCCAATTTCTAGGGATCCCCCCGAAGGGGGAACGTCCCTTCTCTGAGACCCACGCTGTCCCATCCGGTTTCTTCAATTGTTTCCAATTTCTAGGGATCCCCCCGAAGGGGGAACTAGTAACATCTTTGAACCCCCAAGATCTGTATACCTGCTGTTTCCAATTTCTAGGGATCCCCCCGAAGGGGGAACTAGTAACATCTTTGAACCCCCAAGATCTGTATACCTGCTG
>NZ_JANSHM010000091.1:9022-9341 GCF_047461635.1 Synechococcus sp. W55.2
TTTCCAATTTCTAGGGATCCCCCCGAAGGGGGAACAAGTCCGTGTGGTACTTCCTCCGACTCCTAGCTGCGGGTTTCCAATTTCTAGGGATCCCCCCGAAGGGGGAACATCGTTCACTATTACGCTTACAACATCCCTGGCTCCAGTTTCCAATTTCTAGGGATCCCCCCGAAGGGGGAACTCTGGAGCAGTCCCCGGGGTAATGCCAAAACATTCTCTGTAGTTTCCAATTTCTAGGGATCCCCCCGAAGGGGGAACTCCACCCCTATTAAACCCAAGCAGGGCAAGGAATGCAAGGCCCATTTGCGAGGGATCCGGA
>NZ_JANSHM010000092.1:0-9328 GCF_047461635.1 Synechococcus sp. W55.2
GGAAAGAAGTTTAAGTGTGGACACTGTGGATGGGAAGGGGATGCGGATTTGAATGGTGCGAATGTGATTGCGCTTTTTGGGGCTGCTGTAAACCAGCCTAGAGGTTCGTGGTTGGCTTGCCAACTGCAGGGCTACCGAAAGCCCGCTCCGTACCGCTTTAGCGGTCGGAGTCGGGTAGTTTACGTTTTCACTTCCGAATCTCTCCTATCCAACAGGTTTTGCAACCACACCTGAATATCCCGCAGGCTCTCCGGGGAAACTTCATGGCCCATCTCGTACTCGCGATAGGTAAAGTTCAGTGGCAGCGGGGCAAAACAATCCCGGATCTGACGGCCAAAAGCAATCGGCAAAACAGCATCAGCAGTGCCATGAACCACCAGGATGGCCAGGTGTTTCATCCGCTCCGGCTCCACCGCCTCGGCCAGGATCTCTGGAGATAAACGCCCACTCATCGCCACCACCCCTGCCAGCTTCTCCGGCTGGGTCAGAGCCAAATACAGGCTCATGATCGCCCCCTGGCTAAACCCCAGCAAATACACCTGCCTGGGATCCAAGGCAATATCCGGGATCCCACTGGGCAGCGTCTGTTCTAGAAAGCGGCTCAGGAGCTGGAGGCTATTGCGCGCTTGCTGGGGATCCCCCACCAGCCCTTCTGGCGTCCAGGCCATTTCAAACCAGGCAAACCCGCCTCCACTCCAAGGAATAGGGGCTCTCAAGCTGATCACCGCCAACCGAGGATCCAGATAGGGGGCCAACTGGAACAAATCCCCCTCGTGGCTGCCGATCCCGTGCAGCATTACCAACGCAGGCGCGGGTCCTAAGCCGCCCTGTCGGGGGGGCTGAACGCGGTAGGTGAGGGGGAAAGGAGAAAACACGCCACGGATCCTCAGAAGCAGAGACGGGGTATGGCCGGCCTACGCCCAATCCTGGGGCTGGCGGAGCACCTGGTAGAGCTTAGCTTCCCACGTGTCCGGCTGGGGCTCGTAGCCATATTCCCAGCGCACCAATGGCGGCAAAGACATCAAGATCGACTCGGTGCGGCCCTGGGTCTGGAGTCCAAAGATCGTGCCGCGGTCATAGACCAAGTTGAACTCCACGTAGCGCCCGCGACGATAGAGCTGGAATTGCCGTTCTCTCTCCCCCCATTCCATCCCCTGCCGCCGCTCCACAATCGGCACATAGGCCGGCAAGAAGGCGTCGCCACAGGTTTGCACCAACTGGAAAAGATGTTCCCAACTGCGGGATCCCACCCGCACCTGTAACGATGGTGGCTCAGAAGCCAGTTGTTCGGGATCCCCTTCCGCCTGGCCTTCAGGCCGATAGAGCAGCCCAGGGCGTTCATCCTGATAGTCGAAGAAAATGCCGCCAACGCCGCGCGCCTCGCCGCGATGAGGTAGGAAAAAGTAGCGATCGCACCAGATCTTGAAAACTGGGTAGTAGACGGGATCCAAGCGGTCACAGGCTGCCTTGAGGGTGCGGTGAAAATGGGCCGCATCCTCCTCAAACAGGTAATAGGGGGTGAGATCCATCCCGCCCCCAAACCACCAAACCGGCCCCGCCTCGAAATAGCGATAGTTCAGGTGTACCGTCGGCACATAGGGGTTGCGAGGATGCAACACCATAGAGGTGCCTGTGGCGTAGAAAGGATGCCCTGCCGCTTCTGGACGCTGTTTCAGAATCGAAGGGGGCAGATGGGATCCGAACACCTCGGAAAAATTGACTCCCCCCTGCTCAAACACGTCTCCCTGCTGAATGACCCGCGAGCGCCCGCCCCCTCCTCCAGGGCGTTCCCAACGGTCTTCCCGAAACTTGGCTTTTCCGTCTAGGGCCTCCAGACGGGCACAGATGTCATCTTGTAGGCGCTGCATGAATTGGCTCACCTGTTGACGGGCATCCACTGGCAGCGCTGTAGGGCTTGAGGCCAGCATCATAGTCTTCCAATCTCTCGAAACTCGACAAAAACCTCTCCAGCCCCCATCAAACCTCTCAGACTGGGAGAGCCGAACTGCCAAACTGAAGAGTTCTAACCTGGCCGGGCAAGAAACTCCCTGGAAATCCAGGCCGCTCTTGGATCTTACGTGGGAACCGCCTCATAGGGACGAAGTCGCGCCCATTTGTTCCGTTCCTCGCGAAAGCTCTGGCAGCCCACCACATCCCATTCCATCTCGGTGCCCCCATTGCGGATATTGACATTGATCTGGGGGCCCTGCGGCTCAAAATCCGGCGTCAGTGTGAGATGAGGTTGCTGATGCTGCGCTTCCACGGCATGGTAGGTGGTACAGCGATCCACGTAGTAGCAGTGAATACAAATACACATGGCTGCTGCCTGCAAGAAACGGTTCCCAACCTTGAGGGTAGCATCCTGCCTCCTTCCAGACGGCGGATCCCCTCTTTCTCAGCCGATTCTTGAGATATTTCTTAGCAAAGAGAGGCATCTCCTCGTCTCTCGTCTAAAATCTCGACATATTTCTCAGGATGGGGCTTGATCTGTCCTTAGGATCGAACCATCCAGGCTATCCAGAGGAACTGCCATGAACACCCACACCCGCTACCGCTTCACCTGCACCCTCTCCTTTGGAGATATCTACGGCCAGATCATCGTTTGGCTGATTGTCATCTTTGCCAGCTTGGCCGCTGCCCTCTCCCTGATGAATAGCCCCCTCTACGCTTTTCTCACCATTGCTCTGATTTTGGTGATCTCCCTGCCTTTCCTGCTCTTCGCCTTCGTGACCACCCTGCTCAATCACATCGAGTTTGCCGTTGTCCCTCCTGAGGAAGAGGAAAATCGCGCTGCTGCTGCCGCTAAGTCGCCCGTGGCCGTCAGTTAGAAACAACTGGCAGTCGGTTGGCGCTTGTCGGATGGATCCCTTGCCCCAAAGACACCTGTGCTGAGTTAAAAAAACCTTGGCTCTCTTGGTCTAGCGCTTGAGTTGGCCCCTGCAAGGCGAGCAAGCGGGTAGCCTTTTATTGGCATTTTATTGGCAATTGTTTTACCAAAGAATTGGGTCTAAAGCCCTGCCGTTCACGGCAGCTTTTGTGCTGTACTCTAGACCAGTAGTAGAGTAGTCAACCACTTAAAAAACCCGGTAGTCCGGCGACTACGCAAGCAACCTAAATAGGTTTTGCCCTTTCTCTTCAACGGTACTTAGGGCAGAAGGGAACTGCCCCGCTTGGGGAGATGGGCACCGCTGTCGTAAAGGGGCAACCCGATACGGCAAGTGCTGTCTTGGAACCAAGAGCCAGAATCCTCTGCCTTTGGGCAGGGGAGTATGGTGACATCCTCCCGGCGCTCGTCCTGTGGACAGAGCGCGGGCCACCCTTCCCGTCAGCAGGACGGAGTCCTTACCTCGCGGTCGGGCATTCCTGCCCCACGCCACTTGTCTGGGTCTACAACCCCCGACAGACCGACTGAACAGGCAGTTTCCCTTCCCCAGCCTCCCTGGCTACTGCCAGCTCGCAAAACAAGTCTAATCCCAGGGAACGGTGCATCGGCAGACAGGATGGACTCCTGCACCCAGGAACCCCTGTCCACCGGCCAAGAGCAAGATGCTATCCACTCGTTGATTTCCGGCAAAGTGTAGTTGTATACGTCCCGGCCAATCTCCAGCCACGCCAACAGCAAGGCCTCCGTCCCGCTGACGCGAGCGGCTTGTTGGGAGGCATCTGGATCAATCCGGTGCTTGTAGGTTACACCAGCATAAGTAGGTTTTGCTACAGATTTCGCTCAGGGGTATGGTGGGGATCCCTGTATCCCGGTGCTTACCCTGCGGGTAGAGCGCAGGACTGATTGCCCCCGCACCACCGTTAGCTAAATCGTTGAGTTGCTCTGCAAGCTAAGATCGGCAAACCCTGTTCCATCGATGAGGATCCGCGTCGGCCATGATGACCGTAATGGAGTTTTTCGCCCTCAGTGCTGGGGAGTGGATGTGCCAACGCACCAGCCATCACTTGGCTTTTCGCCGCTCTGAGGGTGGGAGGTCGCGGCTACAAATTGCCACCCTTGCGGCAACCGATCCAGCAGTCATCCGGGTTTGCGAGTTGTTCAGGGTGGATCCCCGACGAGCTGTGGGAGCAGCGCGGGTGCAGTGGGATGGCGAGCAGGAGTGGGACAACGAAGAGTACAAGGGAGACGTGGTGCTGGTACCTATCCCCGATGAGACCGATCCCATGCGCGGGCAGTTGCTGCGGGATCAGGGCTACGCCGAGAAAGTGCCGGTGGCCGGTACCTATGTCATGGGATCCGATGGCGCCCTCACCCTCTACACCCAGTATGAGATGACCGAATCGGAAGAGCGCATTTGGTTTGCCAGCCCCAACTTGCGCCTGCGGGCCAGCACTGTCAAGCGGTTCGGTGGCTTCAGCATGGCTTCTTTCTGCTCCGAGGTGCGTAAACTCTCCGTCGGCCCTTCTCCCACCCCTACGGTGGCCGAATCCAGCTCTTTCCGCAGCTAGAGCGTTTTCTCCTCAACCGCAACACGGGTTGTGCCATGCACCAAGTCTTGGATCTGGGGATTAACCTGCTCCACGCCAATCAACACCAGGCCGACCACAACCGGGAGCATTTTGATGCCTGGGGAGTAACCTGTCTGAACCTCATGAGCGCGCCGGGGGCGGGTAAGACGTCTTTGCTGGAGAAAACCGTGGTCGCTCTTGCCGGCTCGCTGCGCCTGGCGGTGATCGAGGGAGACATGACGACCCAACTGGACGCGGAGCGGTTGCGTCGCTACGGGATCCCGGTGATTGCCATCAACACGGGGCGGGCCTGTCATTTGGATGCGGCCATGGTGGCCGGGGGCTTGCAGCAATTGGAAGCACTGCTGGATCCCCAACAACTGGATTTGCTGCTGGTGGAAAATGTCGGCAACTTGGTCTGCCCGGCGGAGTTTGAGGTGGGGGAACACGCCAAGGTAGCACTGCTCAGCGTCACAGAAGGGGAAGACAAGCCTCTCAAGTACCCAGTCATGTTTCGAGAGGCGGATTGTCTGCTGATCACCAAAGTGGATCTGGTTCCTGTGTTGGAGGTGGATTTGGATCGGATCCAGGCCAATATCCGCGAGATCAACCCTTCTGTGCCGATTTTTTGTCTTTCTGCCAAGACGGGTGACGGGCTGGAGCCCTGGCTGGGCTGGATCCGAGAGCAGATTCTCCTTGCCCAACACCGACGGCAGCCGCAGTGAAGGGTATCATACTGAGCATCTAGCCGTGGAACTCTCCTCACCTGAGCTGGCCAGGCAGGGGATGAGTTAGCACCTCTGGCGGGTCAATTTGCAGATAACTTGTGTGGATGGAAAATCCCGGCTATGGCCAATTTAAGTGACTTTGTACAGGGCATTGAGCAGTTGATCGAGCTGGCTCAGAAGCTGGACGAGAAAAAGCAAAGTGGAGAGCTGCGAACCGAAGTCCGCATCCAGGCCCGTCCTCTGGGCAGTTCTATTCCCCCTTCCGGCTCCATCCCCCGCCGCCGCAGCCCTGCCCAAACGGGGGATCCCCCCTGGAGCAGCGAGCCCCAAGTGATGTCTGCGGTTCGCTTCCAGGAACCGTCCAAGGCCGCTGTGCCCGACCCGCCAGCAACTTCTGCCGACCGCCCAGAGTCTTGGGCTGGGCCACGCCTCAAGGATGTGGGGGGACTGAGGGAACAGCTCCAAGCGCTGCGGGAGATGGTGGAGATCCCCCTCAAGCGGCCCGATCTGCTGGCCAAGCTGGGGTTGGATCCGCCCCGCGGCGTGTTGTTGGTAGGCCCCCCCGGCACCGGCAAAACCCTGACGGCCCGCGCCCTGGCCGAGAGCCTGGGGGTGAACTACATCGCCATTGTCGGCCCGGAGCTGATCGGCAAGTACTACGGCGAGGCGGAGGCGCGCCTGCGGCAACTGTTTGAAAAGGCAGCCAAATCGGCTCCCTGTCTGGTGTTTATTGACGAAATCGATGCCCTAGTGCCCAACCGCGCCACTGTCGAGGGGGAGGTGGAAAAACGCCTGGTGGCCCAGATGCTGGGGCTGATGGACGGGTTTGTGGCCCAAAAGGGGATCGTGGTGCTGGCAGCCACCAACCGGCCCGAGGCTCTGGATCCGGCTCTGCGGCGACCGGGGCGCTTTGATCGGGAGGTGATCTTCAAGGTGCCGGACCGGGAGGGGCGGCGGGAGATCCTGGCCATCCACACCCGCGGCATGCCCTTGGCGGAGGATGTGGATCTGGACAGCCTGGCGGATCAGACGCTGGGCTTTGTGGGGGCAGATCTGCGGGGCCTGTGCCAGGCAGCAGCCTATGCGGCTTTGCGGCGGCAGGTGCCCGATTTGGGATCCCCCATCCCCGAGTCCCTGACGGTAACCGCAGCGGATTTTCAACAGGCTCTGCAACAGGTGAAGCCGGCGGTGCTGCGCTCGGTGGAGATTGAATCCCCGCAGGTGAGCTGGGATCAAATTGGCGGTTTGGATCACGCCAAGCAGATTTTGCAAGAGGCCATCGAGGGATCCCTGCTGCACCCTGAGTTGTACGAGCAGGCTCAGGCCCAAGCGCCCAAGGGCATCCTCCTCAGCGGCCCCCCTGGCACTGGCAAAACCCTGTTGGCCAAAGCCATCGCTTCCCAGGCCAAGGCTAACTTCATTGCCGTCTCCGGCCCGGAGCTCTTGAGCAAATGGGTGGGATCCTCCGAGCAGGCGGTACGGGAACTTTTTGCCCGCGCCCGCCAATGCGCCCCCTGTGTCATCTTCATCGACGAGATCGACACCCTCGCCCCGGCGCGGGGAAGCTACTCCGGGGATAGTGGGGTCAGCGACCGCGTTCTGGGGCAGCTGCTGGCAGAGCTGGACGGGATCCGCCCCAGCCAGGGGGTGTTGGTGGTGGCCGCCACCAACCGCAAAGCCAGTTTGGATCCCGCCCTCACCCGGGCCGGCAGGTTGGAGCTGCACCTGAGCGTGGAGCTGCCGGATCGCAGCGGGCGACGGGAAATTTTGGCCGTTCACAACCGCAAGCGTCCCCTGGGGCCTGATGTGGACTTACAGGGGTGGGCCGAGCAGACCGAAGGTTGGAGTGGTGCCGACCTGGCCCTGCTCAGCAACCGCGCCGCCATTGCCGCCATCCGCCGCCACCGCGCCACTTCCGAGACGGTGGATGCCAAAACCCTGGTCATCCAACAGGAAGACTTCTGCCGAGCCTTTGCCGAGCTGCAGCAGCAACGCCAAGCCGGCTGATCCCAGCCTGAGGGCTATTCCCATCACGCCAGCGGTTCGGAGCACCTTCAAACTTTCAAAATCAAAAGACTGGGATCCCTTGCCATTCTGGTTGGCTGTGGGCGTGGGCTGACTCACCGCAGGTGCGGGGGGTGGGAAAGATCTTGCCGGGGTTGGCGATGTGCTGGGGGTCGAACACTTGCCGCACCCATTGCATGCTCTCCAGATCCGCAGGCGTAAACATTTCCGGCATGTAGCAGCGTTTGTCTGCCCCGATGCCATGTTCGCCGGAGATGCTGCCCCCCAAGCGCACGCAGAGCTTAAGGATCTCGCCCCCCAGTTTCTCCACCTGCTCCAGGGATCCCGGCACCGACTCGTCGTAGAGGATCAAGGGGTGCAGATTGCCGTCGCCAGCGTGAAACACATTGGCCACCGGATAACCGTACTCACGGCTGAGGCGCTCGATTTCCTTCAAGACAAAGGCTAGCTGGCTGCGGGGGATCACCCCATCCTGAACATAGTAGTTGGGGCTGAGCTTGCCCATGGCGGCAAATGCTGCCTTACGTCCTTTCCACACCCGCGCCCGCTCTTCCGGGTCGGATGCGACTTGCACCTGTCGCGCCCCATTTTTGAAGCACAGCGCCCTCACCTGTTGGCTGGCTTCTTCCACCTCCAGTTCCAGCCCATCCACCTCCACCAACAAAATGGCCGCCGCATCCCGCGGATAGTAGCCCAACTGCACCACATCCTCCACGGCATTGATGCTGAAGTTGTCCATAATCTCCAGGCCGGCGGGGATGATCCCGGCAGCAATGATGTCGGAGACGGTGGATCCCGCCGCTTCCACACTGTCAAAGTCTGCCAGCAAAACCTGCACTTGAGCCGGGGCCTTGAGCAAGCGCAGGGTAATCTCGGTGGCAATGCCCAGGGTGCCCTCGGATCCCACAAACAGCCCCACCCAGTCGTAGCCGGGCATCTCCGGGATCTTGCCTCCCCAGCACACCACCTCCCCATCCGGCAGCACCACCGTCAGGCCGAGAATGTGGTTGGCTGTTACGCCGTACTTGAGGCAGTGGACACCGCCGGAGTTCTCCGCCACATTACCTCCGATGGAGCAAACCGACTGGCTAGAGGGATCCGGCGCATAAAAGTAGCCTTGGGCGGCCACGGCCTGGGTAATCCAAGTGTTAATAACCCCCGGCTGCACCACCATGCAGCGGTTGTCCAGGTCGATTTCCAGGATCTGCTTCATCAGGGTGGTGGCGATGACGACGCTATTTTCCACCGGCAGGGCTCCCCCTGAGAGGCCCGTACCGGATCCCCGCGCCACGAAGGGCACCTGGTAGCGGCTGCACAGCTTCACCACCTGCGCTACCTCTTCTGTCGTGCGGGGCAGCACCACCAGCGCCGGCCTTTGCCGGTAGCTGACCAGCCCATCGCATTCGTAAACCAGCAGCTCCTCCGGCTTGCTGATCACCCGCTGGGGATCCAGAATCTTTTTGAGCTCAGCCGTCAGCCTGATCCAGTCGAAGGTGAGGCCGGTCTGTAGAGGATGAGCAGAAGCGTTCGCGCTAGCGGTGCGGAGCACTTTCATAACAGTAGGCTCAGCAGGAGTTTGGGAGGGGGATATTGTCACTATAGTCTTGCTGGCTCCAACAGATAGTCCATGCAGCCCAACTCCCCCAGCGCCGAACAAATCCTCAACCAAGTGCGGCAGCTCTACGAGCTCTACCCTTTCCCCCCGCAGCCCGTCGGCACTGTTCCCCCGCCAGGGTGGAATTGGCGCTGGAGTTGGCCCCAGGCCCATGCCTTTTGTACGGGATCCCATCCGGGTCGGCGCAAGGTGCGCATTCTGGATGCGGGCTGTGGCTCGGGAGTGGGAACAGAATACATTGCCCACCAAAACCCCAACGCAGAAATTTGGGCCTTTGATCTGAGCAGCCGCGCCCTGGAGATTGCCGAGGCCCGTTGTCGGGCTTCCCAGGCACCGCCGGTGCAGTTTCGCCAGCTCAACGTCTACGACATCGACCAGCTGCCGGGGCAGTTTGACTTCATCAACTGCGTGGGCGTGCTCCACCACCTGCCCGATCCGCTAGCGGGGCTGCAGGCTTTGGCCGGCAAATTGGCTCCCGGCGGGCTCTTGCACCTGTTTGTGTATGGTG
>NZ_JANSHM010000093.1:0-9278 GCF_047461635.1 Synechococcus sp. W55.2
TCTAAAAAAACCAACTTCATCCTCTTTCCTCTATAAATTATTCTCTCTATCCTAACATAAGATCAACACGACCTAGACTTCAAGAAGAGCAGCTTTGAGGGCGAATTTGGCCGCTCAGCACTGCGAGCCGTTTTGTTTGCTCTCTACGAACTGCAGAAAGAGGCGGATAGCGATGAGGTGATGGAACACCTGCGGTCTTTGGTACCCAGCTACCACATGCGCCGGGATGATTTGGTGGCTTTTTGTCAATACATTGCCCGCAAGCGAGAACACCGCTATCCAGAAGAGTCCTCAGCCGCCGGGATCTTGCTCGCCCTTATCAGAAATGAACGCTTGGGTTGAAGAAGAAGTTATAGGATTAACTCACTCACAAGTTGTATTGTCAGGGCTTCCTTCAAGCTCAGCATCTGAGTTAAAGTATTTCTCAACAATCGACTTTATTTGGTTAACATAAGCTATAGCCTTGTCCGCATTTTTTTGTTTGTAGTATTCCAAGGGGACAATATCTACAGCTCCATAAAAAGCCAACTCCCTATCTTTGCGCATCTCAAATGATATGTTTTCCAGCAAGGCTATTTCCTCGTCAGAAAGCTCTGGGAACCGTTCTCTATTTTCTGCTACTTGGCCACCAGGGTCATGGGTTTTGCCGTAGTTTATTCCCTTAATGATTAGGCAAGCTTTGATGAATAACTCAATAATTTCTTGGCACATCCGAACTACATCAGCGTAATCGCCAACCTCATAGAAGAATGACAACGCTTGGATGCGATAATTAGCCCTTTGATAGTAGTCTTTTGCTAATTTCTTTCTCATCGTTATTCACCCAATAGGGGATCCCCCGGCATACTTTATACGTAATTAAACTGTCACAGATGAGTTGATTGACTATATCCCTGATCTGCGTGATGCAGTTCTGCTTTTCATAGATGATGTGGTGGTTGGTAGCCACTTCATAAGTCAAGCTGGCTGGCCTGCATAGCTCTGTGGGCTTTAGCAAGATAAAGTTTATCTCCAAGCCAAGAAGTTTTTCTAGATCCCTGCAGGTAGGAAGCAGTAAGTCATCTCTGCTTCTGCAATCGGGTATATTCTCTGCAATTACTAATAAATCGAGGTCAGAGCCGTGAACCCATGAATTATTGGCGCGGGATCCATAGACAACAATAGCCCACAGATCCGAGCCAAAGACGGATTGAATTTTCTCTTGAATAAGCCGCGCTTGTGCTTCGGATATTCCTATGCTGCGCTTCTCTCTGCCCTGAAAGCCTGCAGACTCTTGTACGGTTGACATGGCTACCTTGCGCTGATCAGCTTATTCTGCAAAGACGCTGCTTGCGCCTTCGGCTGCTCATTTTAAGGCTAGAGTATTGTTACAATTTTACCCCAGCCCGCCATGTCCAGCACTTCTTTCCTACGCCGTTTCAGTTCCCGCCAGCAGCGGCTCAGCCATGTCTTTCTCAAAGATCGCCTGGCAAAGGCACGCACCTACAAGCGCATTGCTGGGTACTTTCGCTCTTCTATTTTTGAATTGGTGACTGAAGAGATTACACACATCGAGCAGGTGCAGATCGTCTGTAACAGCGACTTGGATCCCTGGGATATTGCCATCGGCAAAGCTTCCCGCCAGGCCAGAGAAATGGCGCTCAAAGAAAAATGGAACGAAGAGAAAGGAGAATTGATCACCAGCCTATTACAGCGCCCCCGCTACCGTCAACTTTACGAAATCCTCAAAAGCGGCAAAGTGGAAGTGCGAGTGGTGTCAGCCGCAGATGCCCCCTTTCTCCACGGCAAAGCAGGTGTTATTGAGGCAAGAGATGGCACCAAATCTGCTTTTATCGGCAGCCTCAACGAAACGCGGCAGGGATGGCAAGAGCATTACGAAATTGTCTGGGAAGACCAGTCGCCAGAAGGGGTTGCTTGGGTCGAAGCGGAGTTTCAGTACCTGTGGGAACGGAGTGTTCCTCTGCCAGAAGCGATTGTGGAAGAGGTGGGGCGATTATCTCGCAAGGTAGAGGTATTTCTTCAAGACTTGCAACCTGTCGATGTTCCTGGAGCCGCATTGGTGGAAGCCCCTCTCTATCGCCGGGGTGAGGTTCTCAAACCATGGCAGCAGTCGTTTGTGGAAATGTTCCTGGAACACCGAGAGCTGTATGGTGCAGTGCGACTCATTCTGGCAGATGAAGTGGGGCTGGGTAAAACCTTGTCTTTGGCGGTTGCGGCGATGGTGGCGTGCCTTTTGGAAGATGGGCCAGCCTTAATTCTTTGTCCGGCTACCCTCTGCCAGCAGTGGCAAGTGGAACTCAAAGATAAACTGGGCATTCCCTCTGCTGTGTGGCTCTCCAACCGCAAGGTATGGCAAGATGCCAATGGGCACATCATCAAAACCAAGGGTGCTGAAGGTATTGGCCGTTGCCCCTATCAAATTGGTATTGTTTCTACGGGTCTCATCTTTCACAATGCCCCCGAAGCCCAATGCCTTTTGGAACGATGCTTTGGCACGATTGTCCTGGATGAGGCCCACCGCGCCCGCTGTACCCGTGGTGTCACGGTAAGGGATCCCAAACCCAACAATCTCTTGGACTTTATGGGCAAGGCGGCCACCCAGTCCAAGCACGTCCTTTTGGGCACAGCCACCCCCATCCAAACCCATGTTGAGGAACTGTGGGATCTGCTGGGAGTGCTCAACAGCGGTGCCGAGCATGTGTTGGGACGACGGCATCAGCAGTTGTGGCAGCAGACGCAAAGGATCCTGCCCATCTTGACAGGACAACAAGCAGTGACCGACGAGCATTTTGCCTGGAATTTGCTCCGCAATCCTCTGCCGCCATCTGTTGAGGATCCCTTGTTTGACCACATCCGCAGCGATCTGAAGCTCTTCAAAGGTCAACACTTCACAGATAAGCCCCTGACGGAATTGGAGGACTTCACCCGCCAAGAACTGCGAGATGCCCTGGAAGAGCGCCAACAGGGGCTGACTTTTTTCCAGCGACACAACCCAATTCTGCGCCATACCGTATTGCGAAAACGCTCTACCTTGGAAGAATTGGGCTTGCTTGAGCGGATTGCCGTCGATATTTGGCCGAGCGAGGGAGAGCAATTGCCCATGTTCTGTGGGCTGGGTTTGCTCACTTCTCCCGAATTTGATGTGGCCTATGAAGCTGCCCAAGATTTTGCTAGGGCTTTGAGACAGCGTACCCAATCCGCTGGGTTTATGAAAAGCATCATGCAAAGCCGGATCTGCTCCAGTATTGCCAGCGGCCTATCTACGGCTCAGAAACTACTGGAAAAGCGGCGTTTTTTTGAGGAGGACGGAGAAGAAGATTGGCTGTTAGACAACCTTCCAGAGATTTTAGAGGCAGAATATGCCCATTTGGAGCGCATTGTTAGCGTCTTGAGCCAAAAGAGCACGGATCCCAAACTCGATGCCGTCCTCTATTTCCTACAGGAACGACACTGGCTGGACTTGGGATGCATCATTTTCAGCCAGTATTTTGATACCGCCCATTGGGTGGCCAACAACCTGAGCCAACGTCTGCCTCAAGAAAGTGTGGCTCTCTATGCAGGCGCCCACAAGTCGGGTTTGTTTTTTGCCGGAGAATGGCGGAGCGCAGAGCGGGAAGATATCAAGAGAGCCGTGCGAGAGCGTACCATTCGGCTGGTGGTGGCCACCGATGCTGCTTGTGAAGGTCTGAATCTCCAAACTTTGGGCACGCTGATCAACATTGATCTCCCTTGGAATCCTTCCCGCCTAGAGCAGCGCATCGGGCGGATCAAGCGCTTTGGTCAGACCCGCGACCGTGTGGACATGCTCAACCTGGTGTACCACGGTACCCACGACGAAAAGGTATACGAGGTGCTTTCTCAGCGGATGAAAGATCGCTACGACTTGTTCGGTTCTTTGCCCGATACTATCGAAGATGAGTGGATTGAGAATATCGAAACTCTGGAGGCCAAATTGCAGGAGTTTACAGAGCGCAAGAAACAGGCCAACGCTTTTGAGCTGCGCTACGCAAGCACAGTTGAACCCAAAGGCCCAAGATAGGAGACCTGCGAAAAGGTGTTGTCCCGTCGGGATATTGTGGAACGTCTTTCAGAAGGGTGGTAGCCATATATCAGCCAATTCGATATGCTTCTGCCAATGGGCTGGAAAAAGTTGCCTCTGACCACGAGTTAATACGGGCGGAAGTGCCTTGACCATGCTAGGCTCCAGCCCGAAAAATCTGCTCAGCCGTGAGGTTTAATTCAGGGAAAACTTTAGAGCGAATCCGGTCATTGCCCCGAAATAATTGCGCCTGATATTCCTCATTGACCAGTTGGAAAACCGAGATTGTGGGAACCTTCGGCTCGCCAATGTACCGACGACCCCCCAACGCTTGGTAGTCAACGATCCAGTATTCGGCAATACCTAACGTCTCGTAGTCACTCAGCTTATGCCAGTAGTCATCTCGCCAGTTGTTGCTGGTAATTTCAATGACAAGAGGAATAGAGGTTCCGTGGATGAGCGTCGAGGATTTCTGCCACAGGGGTTCTCTGGCCAAGGCGGTACGGTCAATCACCACCCCATCAGGAGTGTAGGCAGTATCGCCTTCCGGCGCCTTGATCAAGGTGTCCCGACCTAGAAAATAGTTGAGGTTGCACCTGCGGATTTCTAATGCCAATTCGATGGCAAGAAAACCACTGATTTCATCATGTTTCCCTGTGGGTTGCATCTCAACCGCAACTCCGTTGTGTAGTTCGTATCGTCTGTTAGGTTTCCACTCCAGAAACTCAGCAAAAGTCATTGGCTTAGAAGAAACAGCATAGGTAGCAGTCATAGTTTTTCCTCCCTTGAATGAGTTAAAACGCCCTAGATACTTCTGCAAACATTGTCGCCCATCTCATCCTTTAATAGTCTTTTATGGCATAGCCGTGTAACCCTAGCCAGAGCCGGATATAGATATCTAGCAGAATCACTTCAGGCATTCCCAACTTGCCTCATCTACGTTTCAAGTGGGGGAGTAGGTTCTTGTCAGGAGCGTGTTGCATTTGAATCTTGCTCTAATTCAATATCACCGTAAATGTCTGCCAGGGAAAAAGTGATGTTGACAGATGGCAGCGTAACAACATCATCCAGGGCATGGTAGTCCCTGAAGATCCACTCGACATTTCCCTGGCAGCGGTAGTGTTCTACACTGATTCGAGCTTGGTCAATTAGCAGATACTCCTGTAAAGTTGGGAGAGAGCGATAGGCAGCAAACTTCGCTCCTCTATCGTAGCTTTCGGTGGCAGGCGAGAGCACTTCCACAATTAAGATAGGGTTAGTGACAGTATCCTTGCGCCCTTCTTTAAGCTGAACTGGGTTTTGGATCACCATACCATCGGGATAGACATATTGTTCGAAGGCAGGTATGTAAAGTCTGAGATCACTAGAAAAAACGGAAAAACCCTTGCCTCTTAGCTTAAGCCAAAGTAGGGCATTGACACTGGTAATCAGTTGGCTATGAATGGGTGTGCCGCCAGTTATCTCAATAATTTCCCCATTGCGAAATTCACGGCGGATCCCGCCTGTGGCCTCTGATTCAGCTTCCAGGGCAAAGTATTCCTCTGAAGTGTGGGTTTTACGGGGGGCGAGGGCAGTGGTCATGGCATCTCCTCAGGCAGCGGCAGAATGGATCAAGCGGTCAGCCGGGTGTCGAGAAGCTCGACGCGGTGGCCTTCGGGTTCTCTCGGTCGCAAGTGCAGCCAACCTCTCTGTATCCTTCGTCGGCCTCTCCATGATGAGAGGTATCCTGCGATTCTGGGGTAAAGACCGGTGGTGGGGAGCTGACGCTTTTGTTATCCTGTCGCATAGGCTCCCCCCTGGGATCGCGAGGGAAAGTGGGCCAACCTTGCCTGACGCTAGATTAGATGCCAGCACAGGCCACATGATGTCGTGTCAGCAGGACTTGGTTCTCATTGGCAGGCTTGGAGAGAGGACGTGACCTGATGTTTACTTGGCTCTGGACGAAACAATTTTCTCGCTTGAATCAGAGGCTACAGAGCCTGGAGGTAGCCCGCGAGGAAAACCTTCTGTCTCCCGATCTGAGCGCTCAAACTCTGCAGGTGGCCCCCGACTTTTGGGAACGGCAGCACCAAGCCTTTGTCTATGTGGATAAGCAAATGCGAAGGCTCAGCCGTCGCAGCAAGATTTGGGGAGGAATGGCGCTGCTGGCCATTCTGGCCGATGCGGCTTTGATAGTGGCAGGTCTGGCAGCGTTCCAGTCTTGGCAGCAGGTGCAGGCGGATCGCCAATTAACTCGCATTGCCCAACAGGTTGCGGCTGTCGATCCTCTGCAGCAAGCTTTTGATGATCTGGTGGCTCAATTGCCCCAGATGAGCGGGGCAGAGCGATCTCGTGCCCTAGAGGCGTTGCAGGCTCTCTCGGCCATCTCGATGGCCTATGGCGGCTACTCCTCCGACGGTTCTGCGGGCATTTCCATGTACAGCTCTGTTTTCCCAGCGGCAGCAACCCCTCTGGAGGCTCAACTGCAAACCATCTACCAGTTGGGGCAAATGCGGGTGGTGGAGGCGGTGCCGGCTTTGCTGACCAAGCTTGCGGACGATGAGCCGGTGGTGCGGGAGGCGGCGGCCCGTGCCCTCGGCCAAATTGGAGATCCGCGCGCCTTGGGTCCCTTGCACGATCTTCTGGCCTATGAGCCCAATGAGTTGGTTCAAGATGCCGCTATTGCTTCGATTGCCCAACTGCTGCGCTGAAGAGAGGGTTAGATGGGGGTGGGAGTTGAGGCACTGGGGATGAGTATCGGCAAAATGAGCAGGCTGGGCAAACTGCTGGGGGTGATTTTTTGGGTGTGGGGATCCGCTCTGCCCGTTTGGGCGCAGGATCCCTTCCGCAGCGGGGACAATGCCCGCCCCATCAGACCGGAGGTGGCGGCAGCTTTTGAAGAGTTCTTCTGTGCAGGCCGCTACAGCCAGAGCCGGGAAAAACTGGAAATGGCCAAGAAGGCCTCCCCCGAAGAGCCGATGGTCTATGCCCTGTTGGCGGCGCTAGCTTATCAGGAGGGAGACCTGGAAGCATTTGCCCAGTTGGCCACTCAAACCCGACAGGTGGCCGCCGAGTTGAAAAAGACGGATCCCCTGCGGGGCAACCTTTATGAGGGCGTGGGCTATGGGCTGGAGGCAGCCAACATAGTGGTGCGAGATGGGGTGGTCATCGGTTTGCCCAAAGCTCTGCCCACCCTCAATCAATTGTTTGCTTCCATTCGGGCCGCCCAAGCAGTGGACAGCAGCGATCCGGAGCTCAATCTGCTCAACGGCTACATGGATTTGCTGCTGACCTACCGGGAGAAGGCTCTAAATCAGTTTCGGATGGCAGCGCCTGACTATCTGTCCTACCGCGGCCAAGCTCTGGCCTACCGGGATATGCAGCGCTTTGACGAGGCGCTGGAGGCGGTGGATCGGGCCATTGCTGCTTCCTGCAACAACCCCGAGCTTTACTACCTCAAGGCGCAAATTCTGGTTTCCAAAGGGCAAGACCGAGAGGCCGTCCCCCTTTTCGATCAGGCCCTGCAAGCTTCCGCCCAACTGCCCCAACCTTTGGTGGAGCAAATCCAGATGGAGCGGGATCGCGCCGCCCAGCGCAGTGGGTTGACCGGCCAGTTGCCGGCCACGCCTAGCCCCTGAAGGGATCCCATGAGCCTGCGCATCAGCGGCAAACGAGCGCTGCAAACTCCCGCTGGCTTGGGCACTCGACCCACACCTGGCCGGGTGAGGCAGGCCTTGTTCAACATCTTGCAAGGGCAGGTGGAAGGCTGTCGCTGGCTGGATCTGTGCTGTGGGGCCGGTACGGTGGGAGCAGAAGCTCTGTGTCAGGGGGCCGCTTTTGTGGCCGGGATCGAGATTGCCGCCCCTGCCTGCCGCATCATCCGAGCCAACTGGGCCAAGGTGGCGCAGCTGGGGCAATCTTTCCAGGTCATTCAGGGAGATGCCCGCAAGCTGCTCAGCCGCGGCCTGAACTTGGAGCCATTTGATTACGTGTACTTTGCTCCTCCCTACGAGGCCGGTCTGTACGCCCCGCTCCTGCCCCTGATCCCGCCCTTGCTCAAGCCAGGCGGAACCTTGATCGTCGAGCATCGCAGCGGCCATGACCTACCCGAACAGGTGGGATCCCTGCTGCGCTTTGACCAACGAACCTATGGGCAAACGGCCCTCGCCTTCTATCGCCATCTGGAAGAGCAGCTCTAACTGGGAAAGGGGGTGCTGACAAAGCCGATTTCCAAGAGCTGCTGATAGGCTTGGGTGCCCAGCTCGCGGGTTGGGCCCTGGCTGTTGATGACCTGGATCAGCCAGCCCACAGCCTCTTCCGGTCGCCCGGCGGCGCGATAGACCACGGCCAAATCGTAGGCGGCTTGATCCCGGGCTTGGGCGGCAACACGGGCCAGCTCCCGCTGTTCTTCGGAGATGCGGTTTTGGATCCCGGCGAAGGCGCGGGAGAGATCTTGGTGGTAGTTGGAGCGCTGGTTGTAGGCGTTGAACACCTGCTGCAGCAGCTCGACAGCCTGGTCGTAGTTTTGCGCTTGGATGGCGGCATTGGCTTCGGCGGCCAGTTGTTCGGCTCGCAATGCGCTGAGGGCGCTGCTGGGCTGCTCTAGGGCGCGAAACTGCTGCGGATTGGGAATAAGCTGTTGCCCGGTGGGGAGCTGCTGAGCAGTGGCCCAGAAGGTGGAGCCCATGCCCAGGACAAGGCCGAGCAGTACGCCGAAAACCAACCGCGCCCAAGAACGGCGCAGAAGGCTGAGCCCCTGTGCGATGGCGTCCTGGCGACAGCCTTGGGAAGCAACAGTAGGACGTCGTCCAATCATGTGCGGGTAACCCCCAAAACCTTTTTTGACCCGTTCCACTCTACCCTACTCCTCGTGCCTTTGCTGCAGCTCAGGGATCCCTTTGGAGCGAGGCTGGGAGGAGATGGGCTTCTTGAGCTTGGGCGGAGAGGAGCTGGGCGAGTTGGGTGGCTCTGGAGGCTTTTCCGGCAGCAGCGGTAGGTTGAGAATCAGCTCATACATGCGCAGGTATTCCAGCGCTGAGCGGTGCCAACTGAAATCACTGGCCATGCCCCGCTTCTGCAGCGCTTGCCAGGTTTCTTTGTGCTGGAAGGCTTCCCAAGCCCGCGCCAGACAGGTGTAAAAGTCCAGGGCTTCGTAGCGGTCAAAGCAGTAGCCGGTGCCGATCCCCTTGCTGGGGATGTGGTGGCTGACCGTATCCACCAGCCCCCCCGTGCGGCGGACGATGGGCACACACCCATAGCG
>NZ_JANSHM010000094.1:0-8719 GCF_047461635.1 Synechococcus sp. W55.2
CGTGGTTGGCTTGCCAACTGCAGGGCTACCGAAAGCCCGCCCTGTACTGCGAAGTAGTCAGGGTCGGGTAGTTTACTAAAATCAAACGGGTTTTCTCCAGAGGGGATCTCCCAATAGACCACATGATCTTGAATGCGAGTGCCATCGGTAACAAAGCGCCCAGTATCGGCGGCAGCACGCTCAGCGCGGCGATAGAGTCGCCCTTGCCAGGTCAAGTGCGGGGGCAGCCCCAATCCCAAAAACAGTTGCTGCCGACTGGATTCCTGGTTGAACACCGTTTGCAGGCGATCCGCCCAGATCCTTGCCAGATCTGCCGGTTGGGGAGCAGCATGAGCCTCTGCATCGGCTGGAGTTACCTCCAACAGCAGTTGCTGGTTCAAAAGAATCCGAGCGGCTTGAGCTGGGGGATCCCCGCTGCCGGTCGTCGAGGGATTGGGACTGGGGATATCCAGACTGACCTGCACCTGAGGGCTGCTGGCCTGTAGCAAAATCTCTTCCAACCGTTGCTTCAGCAGACGGAGGCGAGCGGGGGCATCGGGGGTGCGCAGGGTCAAAACCAGCTCACTCCCCACCCGAAACTCGCTTTCTGCCCAGGTTGCCTCACTCCGCCAACTCCCCATCAGCCCACCCACGAGCAGGATCCCTGCCCACCTCGCCATCCTTGCCGGCCCCCTTACCGGGGGTGAAGCGCTCCTCTGTGGCCTTGACAAGTTCACTAACCTCGCCTCTCCCCTGCAGGACTCCTTGATCTTAGCCGCTACCCTAGATACATCTGTTCTCTTGACCCTATGCCGTTGGCAAGCTCGGCTTCTTTGTCATTGTTCTAAGGTCATCATGCGGATCCCGACTTCCACCTATCGCATTCAGTTTCATGCTGGGTTTGACTTCGACGCAGCACGACAGATTGTTCCCTACCTGAAGTTGCTGGGCATCAGTGACTTATATGCCTCTCCCATCTTCCAAGCCCGCAAAGGCAGCACCCACGGCTACGACGTGGTGGATCCCAGGCAGATTAACCAGGAACTGGGGGGAAGCGAAAAGTTTGAGCTCTTGTGGGAAGCCCTCAATCAGCAGGGAATAGGCTGGATCCAGGACATTGTGCCCAATCACATGGCCTACGATGGCCAGAACCAGATGCTCATGGATGTTCTGGAGAGCGGCCCCAACTCAGATTTTATTGACTACTTTGATGTGAATTGGAATCACTCTTACCTGGGGATCAAGGGCAGAATCTTAGCTCCCTTCTTGGGAGATTTCTACGACAAATGTTTGGAGTCGGGACAAATTCAGCTTCGTTACGATGCCGACGGCCTAAGCGTCAACTACTACAACTTGAGATTTCCCCTCAACATTGACACCTATGCCGATGTTTTTACCTACAACCTGAGCAAGCTGCGGCGAAAATTGGGACGCAGCCATCCCGACTACGTCAAGTTACTCGGGATCCTCTTCAGCCTGAAATTTATCCCTAGCAAGGAAGATCTCCTAGAGCGCACCGATCAAATTAGCTTTGCCAAGCATTCTTTGTGGGAACTCTACACGTCTAGCCAACCTATCCAGAGCTTTTTTGACGAGAACATTGCCATTTTTAACGGCAAGCCAGGGGATCCGTCAAGCTTTGACCTGCTGGATAGTCTTCTGGCGCGGCAAAATTTTCGCCTTTCCTTCTAGAAGGTGGGTGCTGAGGAGATCAATTATCGTCGTTTCTTTACCATTAACGAGCTGATCTCACTGCGGGTGGAAGATCGCGAGGTGTTTCGCAAAACCCATCAGCTTATCTTTAAGCTTGCAGAACAGGGGCGTTTTAGTGGTTTGCGCATCGATCATATCGATGGGTTGTTCAATCCCGAAGAGTATCTCCATCGCCTGCGGGAACGCTGCCCAAATCTTTACATCGTGGTAGAGAAAATACTAGAGGCTAATGAAAGTCTGCCCCAAAGCTGGCCGGTTCAGGGCACAACGGGCTATGATTTTTTAGCTAAGCTCAACGGCATCTTTTGTCAAGAAGAAAATGCAGAGGCTTTTGACTCTCTCTATCAAAATTTCACAAATCTACGGCATTCCCCAGAGCAGGTTATCGAAGATAAAAAACGCCTGATCATCGAGCGCAACCTGTCAGGAGATATGGATAACCTTGCTTTTTTGCTCAAGCAGATCACCAGCCACCATCGCTATGCCAATGACTTTACCCTCTACAGCTTACGTCGAGCTTTGGTAGAAGTTTTGGTGTGCTTTCCGGTCTACCGCGTCTATATCCACGAAGGGATCCTCAGTCCAGAAGGTCAACAGGTAATTTGTCAAGCCGTGGAGAAGGCCAAGGAGAACCTGCCCGTTTTGGTGAATGAGCTGAATTTTATTCAGCGCTTTCTCTGCCTGGAGTCTCTGGAAAATTTATCAGACCAGGAGAAAAATGAGCAGATCCATTTTGCCATGCGCTTGCAGCAGTTGGCTGGCCCTCTCATGGCCAAAGGGGTAGAAGATACTGCTTTTTATGTGTACAACCGCCTTTTATCTCTCAATGAAGTCGGCGGGGATCCCTGTCGCTTTGGCCTTTCGGTGCAAGAGTTTCACCGCTTTAATCAAGAGCGGTCAGCTCGGTGGCCTCTGTCCATGAATGCTTCTGCCACCCACGACACCAAGCGTGGCGAAGATGTGCGGGCCCGGCTGAATGTGCTTTCTGAAATCCCCGCCGAGTGGGAAAAGCACATCAACCTTTGGCATGAACTGAACCTCGGCTACAAAGTCCGCAGCAAACAAGCCAAGCGCTCAGAACTGCCGGATCGCAATGACGAGTATTTGCTCTACCAAACTTTGCTCGGCTCCTATCCCTTCCAACCGGAAGAGGTGCCCCAGTTCGTACAGCGGGTCAAAGACTATGCCATCAAAGCAGTGCGGGAAGCTAAAGTTCACACCGCTTGGCTTCGCCCCGATACCGAATACGAAGAAGCCACTACCGCTTTTATCGAACGGATCCTTCAAGGTCCTAACCCCTTTTTGGAGTCCTTTTTGCCTTTCCAACGGAAAGTTGCCCACTTTGGCATTTTTAATTCCCTCTCGCAGACGCTGATCAAGCTCACCAGCCCTGGGATCCCGGATATTTACCAAGGCACGGAACTGTGGGATTTGAGCATGGTGGATCCCGACAATCGTCGGCCTGTGGATTTTTCCCGTCGCCTCGCCTATTTGGAAGAAATTCAGCGGCGGGTTAAACAGGATCCTCTCCAACTCATCGCGGATTTGCTCCTGCACCGCAGCGACGGACGCATTAAGCTGTTTCTGATTTACCACGTGCTCAAGGCCCGCCAGGAACAGCCCCAATTGTTTCTCGAGGGCAGCTACATTCCTCTGCAAATCAGCGGATCCCATGCCGCCCACATTGTGGCTTTTGCCCGTCAGCACAGTAAGCAGGTATTGCTCACGGTAGTGCCGCGTTTTTTAACAAAGTTGATCGACGAAACCCAAGATCCTCTGGGAGAATCCGTTTGGGCAGATACCGAAATTCATCTGCCGCGTTGGAAGCGGCTGGACTGGGTGAACGGGCTAACCCAGGAAAGGATCCCTGCCGGCGAAACCTTGCCGGTGGGCGTTGTCTTGAAATCCTTCCCGGTAGCCCTGCTGTGGGGACAATCCCGCTAGCGGCCTAGGCGGGAGCTAGGGCCTGAAAGTTGACGATGCGGGCAAACTCTTGGGGGTCTAGGCTGGCCCCTCCCACCAACACGCCGTCGATCTCAGGCTGGGCCATCAGCTCATCGATGTTGCCGGCCTTCACCGAGCCGCCATACAAAATGGGCAGTTGGGCATTGCCCAGGTGTTGCCGGATCAAGCCGATGACCCGGTTGGCCTCTTGAGCTGCACAAGTCTGGCCGGTGCCGATGGCCCAAATGGGCTCATAGGCAATCACCAAGTTCTCCAGATCGATCCCTTGCAAGGCGCGATCCAACTGCCCCACAATCCAAGACTCGGTCAAGCCTTGCTCCCGCTGCTGCTGGCTTTCTCCCACACAAAGGATGGGGGTGAGCCCGTGCCGCTGGGCAGCTGCCAAACGCCAATTAACGGTTTCGTCCGTCTCGCCGAAGTACTGCCGCCGTTCGCTGTGGCCGACGATGACATAGCGCACCCCCAATTCTGCCAGCATGGGGCCGGAAATTTCCCCGGTAAAGGCCCCCTGATCCTCCCAATGCAGATTTTGTGCCCCCACGGCTATGTCGGATCCGCGGCTTTGCTCTGCCACCACCGCTAGGTTTGTAAAGGGCACACACAAGATGATCTGCCGCTGGGATGCTGACCCTGACGGCGATGATTGTAGGGCCAGGCCCAGCTCTTGCAGAAACTCGCGAGCCTCAGCCTGAGTCTTGTGCATTTTCCAGTTGCCGGCGATGAGGATGGGGCGCAAGATGGATCCTCCCTTAGAGACAACAGAAGGAAGGGATCCCGCAAGCAGAAAGCCTAAGGAATATGTGGAAGAACAGCAGGGATCCCAGCTTTGTTTTTTCGTATGACACAGTTTACCAGCAAGCGATCCCGAAAATACGGCGACGGGATCCCCTCTCCAAGCGCCGGTTAACCCTTCAACCAGCATGCAGACGGGACAGGCCAAGACCCAACAGGGAAGGCAGCTTCCTACAGCCCAACGATCTGGGTGTTTTCAAAGGTAGCCAGAATTTCATCCAGATCTTTGTTCTGCAGCGAGTAGGTAGCGGTGGCATCGTTGCCAAACTGAATTTCGTCCCCGTCCTCCAGATCCCGAAATTCCACCCGTTGCCCGCCCACGTAAAGGCCGTTGGTGCTGGGGGTGCCCTGAATGTCTCCGTCGATGATTTGGTAAGTGAACCCATCGGGAGAAGAGGGGGATTCTGTTTTGACCAAAATGGCGTGGTAGCGAGAGGCGTACTGGGAGTCGATGCGAATGCTGTTGCGTGGATCCCGGCCTAAGGAGTAGAGCTCAGCCGTCAACCAGTAGGCTTTTGGCCCATGACGATCCTTGACGATGAGCACGTGATTGAGGGCTGGTCGGCGAGGGGGCGTGGTCATGAAAGGCACCCGCTTGCACAACACTGAGGGCAAGATAGCCAAAACATAACATAGGATCCCCCAGGTGGATCCCTATGTCCACCAGATCAGCCTCTCCAAGAGCAGCGGAATCTGCCCATCACTCTGAGCTGGCGCGGGATCCCCCTGAGCAACAAGAAAGGGTCTGAGTAGATTTTTGTAACAATTCCTCTCATAATAGGATCGACGATGCGGATGGCTCCCTGACCATGAATGGCTCGCAACCGGATCCCGGTGTTCAACCCCGTTCCCCCAAGACACCGAGGCTCATTGAGTTGCCGGAAGATGAAACCGATGCGCAGCTCAGCGATCCCCTGCGGATGCAGCGCTACGAATGTCGTTCTTGTGGCTATGTTTACGAACCGGCCAAGGGGGATCAGCTCAATCGGATCCCGGCGGGCGTGCCGTTTGAGGAATTGCCAGCCGATTGGAAATGTCCGGTGTGCCGAGCCGACAAGCGCTTGTTCCAAGCAGTGGGTGCCAAAGGCAAGCCTTCGGGTTTTCAAGAGAACCTGCGCTATGGCCTGGGGGTGAATGTGATGACCCCTGCCCAAAAGAACCTGCTGATCTTTTTGGGATTGGCGCTGGGATTTTTATTTTTGATGAGTTTTTATTTCGTCGAGTGAGGGTCAAGATGTTCAAACCCCTGAGGCTGGTGCTGCTGGTTGCTGTCTCGGTGCTGCTGATGGCGGCGGGGATGCCCAACATGCGGGTGGTCCCCTGGCAGCAGGTGGAAGTGCCCACCCAGAACATTCTGCTGGACATTGCCTTCACCGGCACCACCCCTTCCCATGGCTGGTTGGTGGGAGACAAGGCGACGCTGCTGGAATCCCACGATGGGGGTCTGCACTGGCAGGTGCGGGAGCTGCCGGGTCTGGAGCCGGAAGCCTACCTGGCCTCCATTAGCTTTGCTGGGGCAGAAGGCTGGGTGGCCGGGCAGCCGAAGATCCTCCTCCACACCCTAAACGAGGGATCCGACTGGACTTCCATCCGCCTCAACAACCAACTGCCAGGGGAGCCGCTCTTGATCCAGGCTCTGGGCCCTGGCGCCGCCGAAATGGTGACCAATGTGGGTGCCATCTACCGCACCGAAGATGGCGGTCAGACCTGGCATGCCCAAGTGGATGAGCCAATTGGGGCCATCAAAAACATTGCCCGCGGCCCTGAAGGCGAATATCTGGCGGTGTCGTCGCGGGGCAGCTTCTACTTTCTGTACACTCCTGAAAGTCGCACCTGGAAGCCCTACCCGCGGGAAAGCTCCCGCCGCATTCAAAACATGGGCTTTGGCCCCCACGGCAGCGCTTGGAAATTGAACCAAGGGGCGGAGATCGCCTTTACCGATGACTTCACCTCCGGCCAGTGGTCGTCGCCGCTGCGTCCGGGGCGGGCCCTCAGCTTTGGCTACCTCAATGCCGCCTATCAAAACGACCACGACCTGTGGGTGGTGGGGGGTGGCGCTACCCTGATCCACAGCCCTGATGGTGGCAAAACCTGGGAACAGGCCAAGAAACTCAGCAACATCCCCGCCAACTTCTACAGCATTGAGTTTTTCGGCCCCGAGCAAGGGTTTATTCTGGGGCAACGGGGCACCCTCTTGCGCTATGTCAGCTCCAACAACTCCTGAAGGTCTCAGGGATCCCTAATCGGCACACGGGTGGACACACGCGCCAAGGATCCAGCTTCACGCCCGCGGCTGCTGGTTGCTGCCAGTGGCACTGGTGGCCACATTTTTCCGGCTTTGGCTATTGCCGAGCAGTTGCCCGACTGGCAGATCGAATGGCTGGGGGTGCCGGATCGGATGGAAGGGAAGCTGGTGCGGGAGCGCTATCCCTTGCACCGGGTTGTCATGTCGGGCTGGCAGGGATCCCCTCTCCACAGGCTGCAGGCCTTGGCCCAACTGGCCCGTGCGACCCTACAAGTGCGCCAACTCCTCAAGTTGGGACGGTTTGACGTTGTTCTGACCACCGGCGGGTACATTGCCGCTCCGGCCATTTTGGCCGCCCGTTCGCTGGGGGTGCCGGTGTTGCTGCACGAGTCCAATCGGATCCCGGGCAAAGTGACCCGTTGGCTGGGGAGATTTTGTCAGGTGGTGGCGCTGGGCATGGCGGAGACGGCAGAGCATTTGCCAGGGGTGGCCGCCCAAGTGGTGGGCACGCCAGTGCGGGCCGAGTTCTACACGCCCCAGCCTTTCCCTGCCGACCTCCCCATTCCCGACGGGGATCCCCTCATTGTGGTCATGGGGGGCAGCCAAGGGGCGCGGGGCCTCAACCGCATGGTGGCCACCTGTGCCCCAGCTTGGTTGGAGGCGGGGGCCTGGATTGTGCATTTGACCGGCGGCAGCGAAGCTCAAGGTCCGGAAGCCAGGATCCCCAGCCATCCCCGCTACCGGCCCTTTCCTTTCCGTCGAGATGTAGCTGCCTTGTTGCAGCGGGCCAACTTTGCCATTAGCCGCGCCGGAGCCATGAGCCTGGCGGAGTTGCTGACCACCGCCACCCCAGCCATTTTGATCCCCTATCCCTTTGCCGCTGAGGATCATCAGTATCAGAATGCTCTGGCCTTCGTGGGGCGCGGTGGGGGGGTGGTCATGCGAGAATCCGAAGAGAACTTGGACTTGCTGCGGCAAACGGTGTTGACCTGGTTGGCCCAGCCGCAGGTGGTTGCCCAAATGGCCGCTCGCTTGCAAGCCACAGCTCCCCCCAATGCCAGCAAGGCCATCGCCCGTCTGTTGCAGGAAATCCGCCAAAGTTCTGCCCGTTAAGCCGTGGTACAGCCAAGATTGGACAGCCTTTCCCAACGCCCGCCTGTGCCCGCCAAAGCGGCGGAGTCCCCAACCCTGCTGGCGGAACTCCCGCCCGCCGACAGGATGGAATCGCTGTTGATGCGGCTAGAACAGTGCTTCGGGATCCCCCAGCGGGCTCCCGATGGGCTTTCCCCCCGCCCGGATCTCCTGGACGAGTTGGTGGGCACGATCCTTTCCCAGAACACCACTGACACCAACAGCAGCCGTGCCTTCCGCGCCCTCAAAGCCGCCTTTCCCTCTTGGGAAGCGGTCTTGGCTGCCGACCCGGCAGATCTGGCCCAGGTGATCCGCTCCGGCGGCTTAGCCCACCTCAAGGCAGTCCGAATTCAGGAGATCCTGGCTGCCATTCAAGAACGACAGGGATCCCTGAGTCTGGACTTTCTAAGAGAGCTAGACGATGCTGGCGCCCTCGATTTTTTGCTCTCCCTGAAAGGGGTAGGGCTGAAGACCGCCACCTGTGTGTTGTTGTTCGGCCTGGGTCGGGATCTCTGCCCGGTGGATACCCACGTGCATCGGGTGGCCAACCGTCTGGGCCTGGTGCGGGCCAAACATCCCGACGACACTTTTGCTCAGCTTTCCCCTCAGATCCCCAGAGGCAAAGCCTATTCCCTGCACGTCAACTTTGTCCGGCTGGGCAAGCGCATTTGCAAGGCCCGTATGCCCGAATGTGGCCGCTGCCCGCTGCGTCCCACCTGCCCCTCTGGGCGGCAGCGTTGATCCCGACAGCAGGGCTCTATTCTGCGGGCGCAGTAGAAGCATCTGGGATCCCCTCTTGTCCGCTCCTGCCGGCGTCTCTGATACATTTACGCTGAACACTGCTGAACATCACTGTTCAACTATGCAGCGATAGCATTCTGTTTGTTTCCAAAC
>NZ_JANSHM010000095.1:0-7767 GCF_047461635.1 Synechococcus sp. W55.2
TTTTTAAAGGGCGTCGGCTACGGTCGGCGCTATCCTTCCCTGCCCTGAAGGACGGGGCTTGCCGCGCCTTTTGGTCAGCGGTGCGGAGCACTTTGGGGGCCAAGACGGGGACGGTGGTCTATAATCCTGCCAATCCTCCCATTGCGTTCGCGCCAGCGGTGCGGAGCGCTTTCGTCGCCATGATCGAGGCTGTTCCTGCTGCCGATTCTGCCTTGCTGACCGTACAAGGGCTGCGGGTTTTCTTGCCCAGCCGTGCAGCTGGCGAGCCCTCGGGATCCCCGGTGGTGGACGGGCTGTCTTTCCAGATCGGGATCGGCCAGACCTTAGGCCTGGTGGGGGAGTCGGGATCCGGCAAAACCATGACCGCCCTGACGCTGATTGATCTGCTGCCCAGCTCGGCCCGGGTGGAGGGCAAAATCCTCTTCAAGGGCCCCAACGGAACGGTGGACTGGCTGCAGTTGGATCCCCGGCAACGGCGGCGCTATCGCGGATCCCAGATCGCCATGATTTTCCAGGAGCCGAGCACCGCCCTCAACCCCCTCTACACCTGTGGCCAGCAGTTACAGGAAACCTTGAGGGCCAACACCTCCCTGAGCCCGGCGGAGATCCGCGCCCAAGCCATTCGCCTGTTTGAGGAGGTGCAGCTTTCTCCCCAGATGCTGGAGCGCTACCCTCATCAGCTCTCCGGCGGCCAAATCCAACGGGCGGCCATTGCCTGTGCCATCGCCTCCAATCCCCAACTGTTGATTGCCGATGAGCCGACCACCGCTCTAGATGTTACGGTGCAAGCGGAAATCCTGCGCCTGCTCTGGGAGCTGCAGCAGCACCGGCAGATGGCCATCCTCTTCATCACCCACGATCTCAATTTGGTGGCCGAACTGGCAGATCAGGTGGTGGTGATGCGCCGGGGCCAAGCTGTGGAACAGGGATCGGTGGAGCAGATCTTTCGGGATCCCCAGCATCCCTACACCCGCGGCCTGTTGGCCTGTCGCCCGGTGTTGGAGCGGCGGTTGCGGCGGTTGCCCACCGTCCAGGATTTTCTGGAAAAAGGGGGATCCCCAGAGGAGCAGTGGCAGCAGGTGGAGATCCCGGCTGCCGTTCGCGTAAGCGGGACGGAGTCCTTAGAGGAAGAACGGCTGCGCCGGCTGTACGGTCAGCCCCCCCTGCTGCAGGTGCGGGATCTGCGAACCCACTACGCCGTCCGTCGAGGGCCATTTGGCCGCCAGGTGGGCGAGATCCGAGCTGTGGATGGGATCAGCTTTGACCTCTACCCCGGAGAGACCTTGGGGCTGGTGGGAGAGTCCGGCTGCGGCAAAACCACCCTGGGGCGAACCCTGTTGCGCCTGGTCCGTGCCAGCTCTGGCCAGGTGATCTACGACGGCGAGGAGCTGCTCCGCTTGCCGCCCCAACGCTTACGTCGTCTCCGCCGCGAGATTCAGCTGATCTTTCAGGATCCGGTAGCCTCACTGGATCCGCGCATGAGTGTGGGAGCCAGCGTCATAGAGCCAATGGCCCTGCACGGGATTGGGAGAAATGCTGCTGAGCGACGAGCACGGGCCCAACGCCTGTTTGAACGGGTAGGGTTGGATCCGGAAGCGCTGGATCGCCTGCCCCACCAGTTTTCCGGAGGACAGCGGCAGCGGATCTGTATTGCCCGCGCCCTGGCCTCGGAGCCCCGCCTGATCGTCTGCGATGAGGCAGTGTCTTCCCTGGATGTCTCCGTGCAGGCCCAGGTGCTGAACTTGCTCAAGGATCTGCAGGAGGAACTGGGGTTGGCCTACCTGTTCATCTCCCACGACCTGAGCGTGGTCAAGTTCATGAGCGACCGCATCATGGTCATGAACCGGGGCCGCATCGAAGAGCTTGGCCCCGCCTCCCAGATCTACCAGCAGCCGCAGCAAGACTACACCCGCCGCCTTATTGCAGCGATCCCCAAGGGGGATCCGAAAAAACGGGCCCATTTGCCCCAAACGGGTTGAAAAGTTTCCCCTGCATCCGGCTCCGGGCTGGGCAACCCTGCGGGTTAACTTCGCAGTAAGATTTGCAATGAGGCTAAAATTAAGTAAACTTCCAGTCGTAAAGCTTCGGCTCTTTGTTAGCACATTTAACAAAACGTTTTATCCGCAGTTTGGGCTGCAACCGGCTATGGCTCGCATACTCATTATTGAGGACGACCCTTCGATTCTGGATATCCTGCGCATCAATCTGGAGTTGGCGGGCTACGAGGTTGTGAAGGCCACCGATGGGGTGCGCGGACAAGCACTGGCTCTGCAAGTTCTCCCCGATCTGATCATCCTCGACCTGATGCTGCCCCAGGTAGATGGCCTGACCGTTTGTCAGCGCTTGCGGCGGGAGGAGCGCACCAGCGAGATCCCGATTTTGATGCTCACCGCCCTCGGCCAAACCCAGGACAAGATCGAGGGCTTTAATGCCGGTGCCGACGACTACCTGACCAAGCCTTTTGAGGTGCAGGAGCTGCTGGTGCGGGTGCGGGCCCTGCTGCGTCGCTCAGACCGGATCCCACAGGCGGCCAAGCATGGGGAGATCCTCACCTATGGCCCCCTCACGCTGGTGCCGGAGCGCTTTGAGGCGTTGTGGTTCGGCAAAACCATCAAGCTCACCCACCTGGAGTTTGACCTGCTCCACTGCCTGATGCAGCGACACGGGCAGACCGTTTCTCCAAGCGAAATCCTGCAGGAGGTGTGGGGCTACGAGCCCGACGACGACATCGAGACTATCCGTGTTCACATCCGCCACCTGCGCACCAAGCTGGAGCCGGATCCCCGCCACCCCCAGTACATCAAAACCGTCTATGGGGCGGGCTACTGTCTGGAGTTGCCCAACATTGCCGATCCCAGCCCACTGCAGCCAGAGCTGGCGAAAGATTCCCACAAATAATGATTCTTTCATGATTCTTGAGGATGCTGCTCACGCAACTGCTAATCTAGGGGATGCCCTGCTGCAGATTGCGCTCTGAGATCTATGCCTGGTGCCATTCGGTATTTGATGTGCCCACCCGATCACTACGAGGTGGACTATGTGATCAACCCCTGGATGGTGGGGAATGTTCACCGCTCTTCGCGAGAACGGGCGCTGCAGCAGTGGCAGGCTCTTTATCGGCATCTCTCGCAGCGGGCGGAGGTGAAGCTGATCCAGCCGGTGCCGGGATGGCCGGATATGGTGTTTACGGCGAATGCTGGGCTCATCCTGGGATCCAAGGTGGTGCTGAGCCGTTTTTATCACCCAGAGCGGCAGGGGGAACAGCCCCATTTCAAGGCTTGGTTTGAGGAACAGGGCTACACCGTCTATGAGCTGCCGCCAGCCCTGGCTTTTGAGGGGGCGGGAGATGCTCTGTTGGATCGGGCAGGGCGCTGGCTGTGGGCGGGCTACGGCTTTCGCTCCATGTTGGAGTCTCACCCCTACTTGGCCAAGTGGCTGGGGATCGAGGTGTTGTCTTTGCGGCTGGTGGACGAGCGGTTCTACCACCTAGACACCTGCTTTTGCCCCCTCTCCGAAGGCTATTTGCTTTACTATCCACCGGCTTTTGATGCCTATTCCAACCGCTTGATCGAGATGCGGGTGCCCCCTGAAAAGCGGATCCCGGTTCAGGAGGCGGATGCCATTCACTTTGCCTGCAATGCCGTGGATGTGAACGGCACGATCTTGGTGAATCGGGTCAGCCCAGAGCTGGAAGCCGCCCTACAGGAGCGGGGATTTGCGGTGGTGCAGACGGAGCTGACGGAGTTCCTGAAAGCCGGTGGGGCGGCCAAGTGCCTGACGCTGCGCCTCGACGAGACGGTGGCTCCCCAAACCGATCCGGTGGCCACAGTGCTCAGCCGGACGGTGACCCTCCAGGGACATTTGGTGGACAGCGATCTGCTCACCAGGGCCGTCGATTGCATTGTGGACAATGGCGGCAGCTTCCAGATCCTCAAGTTTCAACTTGGGGAAAAACGGCAGAGCACCTCTACAGTGGAGCTGGCCGTTTCGGCTCCCACCGAAGAGACCCTGGACACCATCCTCAGCGCCTTGATCGAGCAGGGGGCCCGTCTCTCGGAAGAAACCCAGCAAGATGCCCGTCTGGAGCGGGTAGAGAAAGCAGGGGTAGCGCCCGACGATTTTTATGTCACCACCATCTATCCCACGCAGGTGCGGGTGGCCGGCCAGTGGATCCCGGTGCAGCGGCAGCGCATGGATGGGGTGATCGTGGTCAAGGGATCCGATTGCAATGGCAAGACGGAGTTTTCAGCCTATTGCACCCTGATTCGAGATTTGCAGGTGGGGGATGCCGTGGTGTGTGGGGTGGAAGGGATCCGCACCGTGCGCCAGGCCAGCAAAGAGCGCTCTTCCCAGGAGTTCACCTTTATGGGATCGGGAGTCTCCAGCGAGCGGCGGGTGGAGATCCTGGTGGAGCAGATTGCCTGGGAGCTGCGGCAAATCAAGGAGCGGGGCGGCAAAACGGTGGTGGTGGCAGGGCCGGTGGTCATCCACACGGGCGGTGGATCCCACTTGGCCACCCTCATCCGCGAAGGCTATGTGCAGGCGCTGCTGGGGGGCAATGCCATTGCCGTTCACGATTTGGAGCAGAATCTCTACGGCACCTCGCTGGGGGTGGATCTGTCGCGGGGCACGCCGGTCAAGGGCGGCCACAAGCATCACCTCAAAACCATCAACCTCATCCGCAAGTACGGCAGCATCCGGGCTGCAGTGGAAGCGGGCGTGATTACCGGTGGGGTGTTCTACGAGTGCATTCGCGCTCAGGTGCCCTTCTCCCTGGCGGGATCCATCCGCGACGATGGGCCGCTGCCGGATACGGAGATGGACTTGATCAAGGCCCAGCAGGATTACGCACGGCTGCTGCAGGGGGCCGACATGGTGCTGATGCTCTCCAGCATGTTGCACTCCATTGGTGCCGGGAACATGACGCCTGCCGGGGTCAAGCTGATCTGCGTAGACATCAACCCGGCAGTGGTGACCAAGCTGGCCGATCGGGGATCCCTGGAGTCGGTGGGGATTGTTACCGATGTGGGCCTGTTCTTGAGTTTGTTGGTGCAGC
Source organism: Synechococcus sp. W55.2 (assembly GCF_047461635.1). NCBI lineage: Bacteria > Bacillati > Cyanobacteriota > Cyanophyceae > Synechococcales > Synechococcaceae > Synechococcus > Synechococcus sp. W55.2. The sequence goes on from NZ_JANSHM010000095.1 coordinate 5,057, forward strand.
AGTTGGCGCGTTTGGGGCAGGTGTATGAGCGCCCGCAACCTGCTCTTGCTGCCCGCTAGCCACCCCATCCATAAGCGCTGTTATCTTTTGGGATCCTTAAACTGGGATCCTCAAGCCTCAAAAGGGTATGCCTTTTATTAGCCTGTTGACGGATTTTGGCCTGCAGGATCCCTATGTGGGCATTATGAAAGGGGTGATTCATACCCTTTCCCCACAGGCTCAACTCATCGACCTCAGCCACGAGATCCCGCCTCAGGATGTGGCAGTGGCTCGCTTTGCCCTGATGACGGCCTATCCCTACCTGCCGCCAGGCACCATTCACCTGGCCGTTGTGGATCCGGGGGTGGGGAGTAGTCGACGGGCGGTGGCCATCCAAACCGAGACGGGCTTTTTGGTCGGCCCCGACAATGGCCTGTTCAGCGGCGTTTTGGCCCAAACTCCGGCGCTGGCTGCTGTGGAACTCAACCGGCCCCGCTATTGGCGCACCCCCTCTCCCAGCCGCACCTTTCATGGGCGGGATATTTTTGCCCCGGTTGCCGCTCATCTGGCCAACGGGATCCCTTTGGCGGAGCTGGGGGATCCCCTAGACGTAGCAGAACTAACCCGCTGGGAGTGGCCGCCACCCCAGATGGAGACCAACGGCTGTCGCGGCCTGGTCCAGGCCATCGACCACTTCGGCAATGGCATCACCAACCTGCCCGGACAGTGGGTGGAAGGTCGAAGCTGGAGCGCCTGGATCAAAGGGATCCCCGTCCGCTCCGTAACCACTTTTGCCGAGGGGGAAGTTGGCGAAGTGCTGGTCTTGGTGGGCAGCTCCGGCTGGGTGGAGATCGTGCAAAACCGGGGCAATGCCAGCCGTGCCTTGGGTTTCAAAGTGGGAGATGAGGTGCGCGTGCAGTGGATCCTCACCCCCAGCCCCTCTCCCGAAAAGAGGGGGATCCTAGGCAGGTTGGCTTTCCACCGTCACGGCTTCCGTCGGAGTAGTGGGGTTTGAGGCGCCCACTTGGACTTTGATCACCCGCGCTGCGTCGGCTTTGGGCAGAGTGAGGGTGAGGATGCCGTCGCGATAGGTGGCCGAGACTTTCTCCGGCTGGATGCGGCGGGCCAGCTTGAGGATGCGTTGAAAAGGTTGGGGCTCCACTTCTTGGTAGCGCAATTCAGCACCTTCAGGGCCGTGAACCTGGATCTCGCCGCTGATGGAGAGCTGTTGAGCCGTGGCCTCGATGTGGAAGCGTTCCCGATTGGCACCGGGCACCCACAACTGGACGGTGTAGGCTTCGCCGCTCTCCCAAACCTGCAGAGGAGTGGGCAGGAAGGAGCGAGAGCGTCCCCGGTTGGGCTCCGCTTGCAGAGCTTGTACCTCGAAAAGCGGGCTGAAGTAAAGAGTTGCCATAGTGTCTCCTAGGGTAAATAGGCTAAGTCATCAATGGAGTTGAGGGAAGCGAAGAGATCTCGGCAAAGAAGGCTTGGCCTGCACTTGGGATTTGAATTCACAAAATCCTGCTCTGATCATCCAAGAAAGCCATCCCAGCGAGGGAGGGCAAACCGATCTGCGATAGGCAGGATCCCCTCACCTCATGGGGAAGAGGGATGAAAACAAACAGGGCAATCCAATGGTTCACTCGAAACATTTTGCTCAAAACAGAATGGGGTAGATGTGAGTGAAAAAAGAAGACCGTTATGGATCCCACTCCCATTCCCATCCGATTTCAGGTGAACGGCCAACCCTATGGGCAGGTGGTTCCGCCGGGGATCACTCTGCTGAGCTTGTTGCGGGAGCTGGGCTGGGTGGGGGTACGCCGTGCCTGCGACTCGGGGGATTGCGGGGCTTGCACGGTGCTGTTGGAGGGGGATCCCGTCCACAGTTGCCTGTACCCGGCGGCGCGCTTGCAGGGCCAAGCCATCACCACCATCGAGGGGTTGGCCAGAGGCGGGGAATGGGATCCGATCGCGTCAGCGGGACGGAGTCCTTGCATTTCACCAAATTTTCGGGCTGGAGGCCCGCACCATAGCCGCAGGCTTGGTGTCGGGAGGAAAGCCCTCCTCCATATAGGTTTGCCAGTTAAACTTTGGATGAGCTATAATAAACCCATGAGCCAGACTATCTCTGTACGTTGCAAGCTGATAGTCCCACAAGAGTTGCGTCAAGAAATTGACCGCACTTTGCAGGGCTTTGCGAACGCTTGCAACCAGATTCTCGATACCGCCGAACAAAAGAACTGCTGGAATACCGCCAAGCTGCACCACTTGGTCTATCGACCGGTAAAGGCAGCAACGGGGCTGAAAGCCAACCACGTCTGTCAGGCGCTCCGTCGGGTGATTAGCAATGCCAAGGCGGTGAAGCAAGTCCACAAGTTCCGCCCCACCAGTCTGACTTTGGACGCTCGTACTTTTAAGTACCGAGAGTCCGACCAAGCCGTGGGCGTGACCCTGATGAGCGGACGGGTTTGGCTCAAGCTCAAGATTGGCGGTTATCAAATCGCTTTGCTGCGGGGGCAAACGCCCACCAGCGCTACTCTGTCCAAGACCAAGCAAGGGGACTACTACATCAACATTGCTGTTGAGCTGGATACTCCCCCGACTGGCAAGACTCCAAGGGTGATCGGAGTTGACTTGGGCAGTCGGGATATAGCTACCGCTAGCAACGGACGCTCTTGGAGTGGAGAGCACATCCAGGCCGTCCGTGACCGGTTCAGCCGTGTACGCGCCAA
>NZ_JANSHM010000096.1:0-7374 GCF_047461635.1 Synechococcus sp. W55.2
TTGGCCAGGAACTTCTTGAGTTTTCTCTATCTCGTCAGTGCTCTCTTTTGGCTCAAATGAAAGATCAACACAACCTAAGAAACAACTCTTCACCCTGAAAGCCCCCTTTTCGAGGATACTGCCCCACCGTTCCAGTAGACTCAAACTTTGCTCTCCTTTTCGGGGAGATGGGGAATTGTTGGCACAGTGCTTGATCCTGGGTTAGAAATGCTACCGAAAAGCAGTGTACTCCTTGACGCTTTCTAAACTTAACTTAATCGACAACCTTCATGAGCGCCTCCTGGGATCTGGTCAACCTGCTTACCTTACTCAACTGGAACACTCTGCCCGGATGGCTTTGGCTGCTCCTTTGGGGATCCTCACTGGCCGTGGTGATGTACTGGCAAAAGCGCTGGCTGCAGCGGGATCAGGTGGGTTTTCCCGATGTCATCATGCTGGCGCGTGCAGATACGACGGTGGTGGAATGTAACGAAGCTTGCCAGAAAATCTTGGGGGATTGGCGGGGCAGGCGCTGGATTGACGTGCTGCCGGCAGAAGAGCAAGAGCAGGTGCGGCAAAAGATAGCCCAGCTCACCCCTCAGCAGCCTACCTTCACCCGAGTTGGCAGGGTATCGGATGCGTCGGGGCAGACGCGCTGGTTCGAGTGGATCAACCAAGGCATTTTTGACTGGCAGGGCCGCTTGCAGTTCATTCGCGGGGTGGGCCGAGACATTACCGAGAAGAAACAGTTGGAAGAAAACCTGCGGCTGCGGGAGGCCCAACTGCGCACCTTGTTGGACGCCCTGCCGTTGGCGGTGTGGGCCAGGGATCCCCAGGGAGTGCTAATTTTGCAAAATGCCACCGACCGCGCCTGGTTTGGCGATCTGCTGGGTACTTCTCTGGAGGAGGTGGCTCAACAACATCCCCACTGGCCGGAGTACACCCCTCAAGTTCTAGCCGATCTAGAGCGGCAAGGGTTTTCCCAACTCGAGGGCAAGGAAGTAATTCAAGGTCAGGAGCGCTATACTTATCGCCTGGCCGTAAAGCTTCAGGATCAGTCTAAAGGTTTGGGACTTCTCGGCATTGTCCTAGATATCACCGAACAAAAGCGGCTGGAACAGGAGGTGTGGGAACAAGAAGAGCGTTTTCGCGCCTTCCTCAACAACAGCCACGACATTTTGTGTCGGATCGATGCCCAAGGTCTGCTGCATACCTTAAATCCTCCGGCTGCTGAGAAAATTTTGGGGCGTGCTCCCAATCAGGGAGAGGCCGTACCCTTGGATTGGGTTCACCCCGAGGATCGGCAGAACGTTGCTAATGCTCTTGAGCAACTCAAGGCTCGACCTGGCGAGACACTCAGCTTTATTTACCGGGCCCAACACGCCGATGGCCAGTGGGTGTGGCTGGAGAGCCTCTGCACCAATCTTTTGGAGGATCCCTCTGTGCAAGGGATCGTTTCCAGTACCCGCGATATCACCCAACAAAAGCAGGTGGAACTGGCCCTGCGAGAGAGCGAGGCCCGCTTCCGAGAAATTGCAGAGGCTGTACCGGTGGCTTTCTTTGTGTATTCTGCAGACTTGAGCCAGTCTCTCTACAAAAGCCCCCAAAGCGAGAAGATCTGGGGTTACACAGCAGAAGAGTTTCGCCGCAAGCCAGATCTCTGGAAAGACAGGATCCATCCCGAAGATCTGCCAAGGGTACTGCAGGTGGCCGCCCGAGCCACTCAAGAAGCCCAGCAGATCACCTACCGCCTTTTCCATCGGGATGGCAGGCTGCGCTGGCTGCGTACTTCTTGCCGACCCATCTTGAACGAACAGCAAGAGGTTATCCGTATTGTTGGCATTACCGAAGATATTACGGAGCAGAAAGAAGCAGAGCTGGCTCTACAAGAAAGCGAAGCTCGGCTTAGGGCTATTCTGGACGGGATCCCTTTTTCTATCTTTCTCAAAGATCTGGAAGGGCGCTATCTTCATGTAAACAAGACTTATCTACAACAGAGAGGCTGCAAGGCAGAAGAGCTCCTTGGAAAGTTGGATAGTGAGCTGTTCGCATCAGAAGAGGCTCTAGAATTTCGAGATCAGGATCAAAAAGTCCTGCAATCTCCGCATCCTGTCAGCTACGAGCGAACCTTTTTCCGCGATGGCAAGAGATTGACCCAGTGGGTCACCAAGTTTGCCCTGCGGGATCAGCAGGGGTCTCCTTACGCCGTTTGCGGCATCGCTGTGGACATAACGCCCCTCAAACAAGCCCAAGATCTGTTGCTGAAAGAAGCAGAGCGGGAGCGGCTGCTTGGAGCTTTGCTGCGACGCATCCGTCAGGATTTGGATTTGCAATCTATCTTGCAAACCACTGTTGCAGAAGTGCGAGAGGTTTTCCAGGTGGATCGGGTGATGATCTATCAGTTGCAGGAAGGTGTAGGGGGGTTTGTAGCTGCTGAGTCGGTGGCGGATCCCTGGCCCAGCCACTTGGGCCGCTGGGTGTGGGATGCTTGCCTTCGCCAGGATCCTTGCTACCGCAAGTACCAAGAGGGCTTTGTGCAAGCCATAGCCAACGTGGCGACGGCCAATTTGGATCCTTGCTATCGGGAGCTCTTGGAATCTTTCCAGGCCCAAGCCAACTTGGTGATCCCAATTCGGCGGGGAGAGGATCTCTGGGGCCTTCTGGTGGCACAGCACTGCCAATCCAGCCGCCCTTGGCAGGGGTGGGAAATCCGGCTTTTACAAGAGCTGAGCGATCAATTAGCCATCGCGTTGCAACAGGCCCAGTTATATGAACAACTGCAAGCCCTTAATCAAACCTTGGAAGAAAAGGTTCGGCAACGCACCTCTGAGTTGCAGCGATCCCTGCAATTTGAGGCCCTGCTGAAACGCATCACTGACCGGGTGCGCGACTCTCTGGATGAAGCTGAAATTCTCAACACCGCTCTGCGCGAGCTGGGAGACAACCTAAATGCAGATGGCTGCGATATTGGCCTTTACAACGCCGATCTCACACTTTCCACCATCAGCTACGAGTATTGTCCTCGCTTGGGGTCGGCCTTGCATACTTGTATTCCCTTTGCCCAATGTCCAGATCTCTACGCCCAGTTGTTGCGAGGAGAGCCCTGCATATTTTGTTTACTTCCTGACGCCCCCCGCCAAGGATCAGTCTTGGTCTGCCCTCTGCGGGATGGGGAGCAAGTCTTGGGGGATCTGTGGGTTTTTCGCAGCAGCGAGGAAAGTTTTGATGAGCAGGAAATGAATCTCGTAGCTCAAGTGGCCAATCAATGTGCTATCGGCCTAAGGCAGGCGCGCCTATTCCGAGCTGCCCAAGAGCAGGTGCAAGCCCTAGAGCGCCTCAACCGCTTGAAAGACGATTTCATCAGCACTGTCAGCCACGAGTTGCGCACTCCTCTAACCAGCATGAAAATGGCCCTGAAAATGTTGCAGATGGATCCCACTGGGGAGAAACGAGCTCAATACTTAGCCATTGCAGAGCGAGAATGCCAGCGGGAGATCGAGCTGATCAATGACCTGTTGGATTTGCAGCGGCTAAAGGCAGGAGCCTATGCTTTGAATCTGCAAACGCTGACCTGGGAAGCCTTGTTGGGGGATTTGCTGTTGGCTATTGGCGAACGCGCCCGTACTAAGGGGCAAACCTTTCAAGCCAACGTGCCTCTGGAGAGCAGCATCACCACAGATCCTCTCCTTTTGGGGCGTATCCTGCGGGAGCTCCTGCACAACGCTGTGAAATACACCCCGGTTCAGGGATCCATCTGCCTAGAAGTCAGGGTTGAGGCCAACCGAACTCGCATCCAAGTCAGGAATAGCCAAGAGATCCCGGCTGAGGAACTCACCCGCATTTTCGAGCGTTTTTACCGGATCCCCAGCCATGATCCTTGGAAAGAAGGGGGCACCGGTCTGGGCTTGGCTTTGGTGAAACAAATGGTGGATCAACTGAGGGGATCCATTGAGGTCAACAGCTCTGCCGGTTGGACGACTTTTACGCTACATCTACTCGAATTGCCGCAATTTTAATTCCACTTCTTCCCCTCGCTTTGGGATACATTACTGGCAGGGATCTGGGGGGGCTTTGCCTAAACCTATGACAACTCGCCTAGATTTGGCTCTCACTCTTGAAGACTTCCTCAAGTTGCCTCACATAGAAGATTCTCCGGCATGGGAGTACGTGGATGGAGTTGCCATTCAAAAACCGCTGCCCAAAGCCCACCACTCCATTTTGCAAAAACGCCTCGTGGCTGAGGTTGACGGCAGCACCACCGACTATACTGCCCTACCCGAATTGCGATGCACTTTTGCCGGTCGTTCCATTGTTCCCGATATTGCCGTAATTGCGTGGGATCGAATTCGCCTCAGTGAAACAGGCGAGCCAGAGGATGACTTCACCGCAGCACCCGACTGGATTATCGAAATTCTTTCGCCGGGTCAAAGGGTAAGCCGTGTAATCGATAATATCCTGCATTGCCTAAAGCACGGCAGCAAATTAGGGTGGATGGTGGATTTAGACGATTACTCTATTTTGGTATTTGCTCCTCAACAAGAGCCAGAAATTTGCCGAGGAGATCGTCAGCTCAAGGTGATCGACGGGATCCAGTTAGCATTGACTCCACAACAAATCTTTGTTCTCCAATACACTACCCCCGCCGCATGGCCGTAACCCCCGTGGGATCCAGCACCTTGCCCCGTTCCACCTCGGCATAGACCAGGTAGCGATCCCCGCAGTCCATCCAGGTTTTGACACGGCACTCCAGGTAAGCTAAGGCATCCAACAAAATGGGGCAGCCATTCTCAGCAGTGGCCGTGGCCAAGCCGGCAAAGCGATCTTCTCCAGGGCGCTGGGGCCGCTGAAAGTGCCGTTGCAAATTGCTACCTTTGCCTTCCCGCAAGATGTTGAGCACAAAGGGGGCCTGGGGATAGGTCAGCAATTCGGCTTCTTGTTCCTTGTTCACCGACAGGGTTAGCCCCGGCGGATTGAAGCTGGCCTGGGCCACCGACCAGGTGAGAAAGCCACGGCGGGTCTCTCCTTGCAGAGCGGTAACTACACACAGGGATCCCACCACCCGGCTCAGGGCTTGCCCAACCCGATCCGCCTGAGTTTCGCTGCTGGTTTGGCGAGGGGCGCGGGCTCGTTTGGCTTTGCGCAGGGCCTGAGCAAACTGGGATCCCGCCTCTTGACAGGCTTCCAGGATTTCAGGGGTGGGCTTAAACTTGGCGCGGATCGTCTCAAACCCCAAGGAAAAGCCGGCATTGAGCAACTTACTCTCGATGAGATCCACCGCTTCTCCGCTCCAGCCGTAGGAGCCGAAAACCCCGGCCAATCGGGTGGTGGGAACTGAAGAAAGGATGATGCCAAGGGCGGTTTGGATCTGCACAGGAGGATGGCCGGCCAAAGTCGGGGATCCAACAACAAACCCCTGGCAGCGCTCCAGAGCCTGGGCAATCTCTTCCGGGGTGGCCCATTCGCAGTTGATCCGCTCCACCTTAACGCCGGCTCGCTCCAACCCTTGGGCTATGGCCATGGCCATCAAACCTGTATTCCCGTAAGCAGAAGTGTACAGAAGAGCTACCCGCTGCTCGCCGGGATCCTCCTCGCACCAAGTGTGGTAGTCCAACCGCAACCGCCGCAGGCTGTGGCGCACCAAGGGGCCGTGGGCAGGGGCATAGATTTGGGCGGGAAATTCTTCCAACTTGGCCAGGGCTGCCTTCACCTGGGGCAATTGGTTGCGGTGCAAACAGTCGAAGTAGTAGCGGCGGTCTTCGCTGAGCTGCCGCCAATGTTCGTCAAACACCTGCTCATCGCACACATGGGCGCCGAACAGCTTATCGGTGTAGAGGATCCCGGTAGCCGGATCGTAGGCACAGAGGGCATCGGGGTGGCGGGGTGTGGGCACGGTGCGAAAGTGCAACTCATGCCCTTCTCCCAAATCCAGGCGATCCCCATCTCGGACGACCCGCAAACGGAAAGACTGGTCGCCATTGTAGAAAATGCCCAGATCGGCGGCTTCCTCTTCGTCGCGACTGCGGGGCAAGGGATCCATCTCTTCAAAGGCGGCCCGTAGCGTAATGGATCCCGGCTTGGAGCAGAGCACCATCGCGTAGGGAGCCAGAGGCAATAGGGCTTTGAGAGTGGCAATGCGGTTAAAGTTGACGTGGCTGAGCAAAATAAAGTCCAACCGCTGCAGGTACTGGTGTTGGGCCAGCTCTTCTAAAAAGATGCCGGTGAACGATTCCCCGGGAGGATCGATGAGGAGGGTTTGCCGGGCCTGGACGAGGTAGCTATTGGCGGTGGTGCCCCGTTGCCGGGCGTATTCCAGCTCAAACTTCAGGCGATCCCAGGTGCGGGAGCGGAGAACCAACGTGGACGGGCCGATAAGGGCAACTTGGACATCGCGGGCGGGGATCTTGCTCTCCATGGCAGCCTCCAATGGGGCATTTGTCCTCACCTTGCCACGAAACTGGGGGAATGGGGATCCCTTTTCAGAGTTTGGGAGCCCACGGCCCGGCTTGCCCAAAAGTTGGGTCTGAAGCCCCGTTCTACCCCTACGCGGAACTCAACCAGTAGGGCGGCTTTTGTGCTACAGCAAATACAGTGGCGAGAAGACTCAACTGCCCAAAAAACCACACGACTGTCTTAAAGCTGTTCACGCAGTGTTGCTAAGAAATACCAGTAATTAAGAATTTTCTCCCTTTGGGACAGGGAGTATTCAAGTTTTTGGCCAGCGAAAAGAAGAGGCTAAGATCGGCTTGTAGCGTGTTCAGGCTGCCTATGTCTGCCCGATCCAAGTCCAAAGTGGAAGCCCCTGCTAAGGGGATGGATCCCCGCCAGTTTACCGAAGCTGAGGTGGCGGCAATTGCAGAGCGGTTGGAGCGCAATGACTATCCGACCGTCTTTGGCTGCTTGGAAGACTGGCATGCCCTTCGAGCCGTTGCCTTTTATGCTCCCCACTTGGTGGCTCCCTATGCACACCTGTTGGAGTGGGAAGTGGATGAAGATTAGGACTGTCTTCGCAGTTCCGAAGGGATCCCAGTGCTCAGGGCAACGAGGGGGGAGGATTTCCGTCAGAGCCTTGCCGGCGAATCAGATAGCGCACTTCTTCAAGGAGAACGTTGAACCTCTGATCCGTTTCCGCTTGCCGTTGGTTGATGGCCTGGATGGCGCGTTCGTGCTCTCGTTGTAGAGCGGTGAGGGTGACAAGAGCTTGAGTCACTTCCTCTGCCCACTCGGCAAGGTGAGCTAAGTCAGAGCGGGTCTCGCTGACAACTTGCTGTAGCTCTCGCAGGCTTTGAGCTTGGGCAGCAGCTTGTTCGGCAAATTCGGCGCGGCTTTCTTGGATGGACTGACGCAGCTCCTCGATTTCCCGCAGACGGGCGGCGTTCTCCTCGGCAGACTGGGTGC
>NZ_JANSHM010000097.1:0-7172 GCF_047461635.1 Synechococcus sp. W55.2
TGTACTTCATCAAAGCGCATTCCTCCCGGCACTGACCCTACGGGTACAGTGCGGGGCTCCTGCGATTTCTAGCTGACCAAGGGATCCCCCAGCTTGGAGGGGAGCGACAAAAGTCTAGGAGATCTAGGCTACCACCGGATGCTGTCGATGACTTGCCGCAAGATCTGGGCCGAGCGGTGCAGCTGCTTGCGCTCGCTCTCGGTGAGGGACATGGCCAGCGTGCGTTCCACCCCCTGCCGCCCGACCACTCTGGGCAAGCTGAGACAGACCTCTGGCAGATCGTACTCCCCTTGGGTGAGGCTGCTCACGGTTAAAACGCGGTGTTGATCCCGCAGCAGGGCTTGGACAATTTGCGTCACCCCTAACCCGATGGCGTAGCTGGTGGCCCCTTTGCGACGGATGATCTCGTAGGCAGCGTTGCGCACCTGCTCGAAGATATCCCCCAAATAGGCGGGATCCCAGTCCGGCGAGAGTTCCCCAATCGGGGTGCCGGCGATGTTCACCTTGCTCCAAACGGCCACCTCGCTATCTCCATGTTCGCCGATGATGTAGGCGTGCAGGCTACGCGGATCCACCCCCAGGCGCTCCGCCAAAAGATAGCGAAAGCGGGCTGTGTCCAAAACCGTCCCCGACCCAATTACCTGCCCTGCCGGCAACCCCGACAACTTCAGGGAAACGTAAGTCATGATGTCAACGGGATTGCTCACCACCAAAAGGAGTGTGTCAGGGCAATGCGCCATCAAGGCCGGGATCAAGCCTTTGAAGATCTCGACGTTGCGCTGCACCAAATCCAAACGGGTTTCTCCAGGCCGCTGCTTAGCCCCTGCCGTTAAAATCACTACATCTGACCCGGCGCAATCAGCCAGTTCCCCTGCCCGTATCCGCGTCGGCTCCACAAAGGGGATCCCGTGCACCAGATCCATCACTTCCCCTTCCAGCTTGTTGCGGTCGATGTCGTGAAGGACCAGCTCATCCAGAGTGTTCTGGATTACCATCGAGTAGGCACAGGCCATGCCTACCTGGCCGGCGCCGATGATGGATCCCTTCAAAAGGCGGCGAGAAGTCAGCCCCTCGACCTGCTGCTGGGAGCGCTGCTTGGGTTGGTGCTTAGAAACAGTCATGGCTGCAGCCGCTACTCTTCGTTCTCCAGCTTAAGCCTGCCTAGAGGAAGAAAAAAACAGGCTACCGCTCTCCAGAAGAACTGGAAAGGCGAGAAGAGGCAGGATCGGTTGCCGCAGCGGACTGGATCCATCTGAAACAATAAAAACAATAAATAGCCCTCTAACCTTCAACAGTCCTCAACCCGGCTGCTGGGTTAGCCGCTGCCAAAGCTGCGGAGGAATGCGCTCGTGAGGACACTTTAGGGACTGAATCTGAGCCAAATCTTCCGGCATGTAGTGCAAGGCTACCCGCGCTGCCGGATCCAAAAGGCTGCGCCGTCGTCGGTTACATTGCTCCGCTTCTCCCAGAAACACGTCCAGCCAGCCATCTCGCTCTTGGTAGCGAATCCTCAAAGCAGAGAGAGAAGGCAGAGCAGAGGAAACTTCTTTGCGGTAGAGCCGAAAGCCCTGCTCCAGACTCCAGCCCAACCACCACTGAGGCGCCAATTGCCCCAACTGCCTACACCACACCCCCGCCTGAACCTGTTGCCATGCCATGCTTGCCACTCCGCAGCTTGTTCTCCTGAGAAGACTTAACTGCAAATCTTTAGCAATTGCTACTTGGGTAAGCACTCTACCAGACTCCTCAAGCTTAATGCAAGTCTTTATCAAAGAGGATCCCTACTTTGCCGGCACGCTATTGAAAGCTAATCTCAATAGAGCTATGCTGTTACTCGGTTGAGTGGTGGAGTTGTATCCATCAGTCTTCCTCTCTTGCCTTGGATGCATCGGGGATCCCACGCCCGCGGAATTAGCCATCCTGGGTCTGGCAGGGATCCCTTTTCCAGGGCTAGCTGAGGTTCTTTCTAATGAGAGCAGTTCTAACTAATAGGAGCCTGGTTCCTTCCCAAGCGTGTCGATGTACGGGTAGAACAAGTTCGGGAGCCAGAAGCGGTTTAACCTTGAAAACGGCAGCGCAGGTCTCCTCACGCCGGCAGGACAGGCTTTTTAATAATTCTTTTAATTAACCTCAAGAGTTACTTCAAAGAATATCTCCTCCGGAGCACCCAAAAGCCCGTGCCAGCCCGGGGATCTTTTGTATCGAGAGACACACAAACTCCCCCAACAATTCCATAGGACGACCGTAGAATGGCAGAGACAGCGTGAATTCATAGCTGTTTTTTTCGGCTTGCCCTCCCCGTTGCCCGAGCGTCTACTGGGTGTTCCTAGCCTATGGTTGAAAGGGGGACTGCTGGGCCAGACCAGGCTGGCAGCGTTTACGATGCGCTGACGCGGGCCGATCTGTGGAATCCCCAGGTCATGTACCGTGGGCGCCCGGTACAGGCTCGGGGACGGGCTGTGCTGCGCACCATGTTCGAGAGCGTCAGCGATGGGTTGTTTGTCCTTGAGTGTCTGCCCCCGGAGCCAGAAAGAGGCTCACCTCAACCGCGCTGTCGGTTTTTGGTGGGTAACCCGGCTTTTTGCAGGATGTTTTTTCTCTCCTCTCGACCTATCGAGGGAGAAGAGCTCCAGAGTTGTCTACCGCCTTCTCTGGCTGCGCAGATTCAACTGCACACCGAACACTGCCTCAGCCATGGCCGGCAAGTGAGCTTTGAGCTGAGCCTAACGGCCTCTGCCGCTCCCGACCCAGAGTCGACCCATGTTCTAATCGTTACCCTTTCTCCAGTAGTTGAGGAGAACAAGCCAATCAGCCGAATTGTCGGCTCCTGTCAGGACATCACAGCACGCAAGCAAGTGGAGTGGCAGCTACAGCGCAGCCAAAAGCAACTGTTGGAGCACAACCGGGCTCTGATGGAGCTCACCCGGCACAAAGCCCTCAGCCAAGGAGACTTACAAGCTGCTCTGCAACAGATTTGTACTACAGCCGCCCATACCCTGGGGGTGGCACGGGTGGGGGTCTGGCTCTACACGTCGGAGCGCTCCAGCATTCGCTGCATCAATCAATTCGAGATCACCCCAGACAACCCCGAGGGATCCCATACTCAAGGGGCGGAGATCTGGGCCAAAGACTATCCCCGTTATTTTCAAGCCCTGGAGCAAGAGCGCACCATTGCTGCCGACCAAGTGGTGGCGGATCCCCGCACCGCCGAGTTCGGCAATTCCTACCTGACAGCAATGGGAGTGGTCTCGATGCTGGATGCCGCCATTCGACTGGAAGGACGGATGGTGGGTGTTCTCTGCCACGAGCACATTGGCTCCCCTCGCCACTGGACCTTAGAAGAGCAAAACTTCGCCGGATCCCTGGCGGATTTGGTGTCTCTGGCCCTCGAGATCTCGGAGCGCCGGCAAGTGGAAGAGGAGCTGCGCCAGGCTGAGGAGCGCTATCGCAATTTTTTCGAGAATGCGGTAGAGGGCATTTTTTTCACCGATGCGGCAGGTCGGTATCTCTCCGCCAACCCGATGCTGGCCCAGATCTGCGGCTACAGCTCCCCCGAAGAATTGATGCGCGAAGTGAAAGAGGCGGGCAAGCGGCAGCTCTATGTGGATCCCAGCCAGTGGGAGGAATTTGTGCGGCTATTGCAGGAGCAGGGATCCGTACGCGGCTTTGAGTACCGGCTGCGGCGGCGGGATGGCTCGATCATCTGGGTCCGAGAAAAGGCCCGTTTGGTTAAAGATAAAGCCGGAAATCTCCTCGGCTATGAAGGCATCTGCGAAGACATCACCGCCCAAAAGCAGAGCTTAGCCTACATGGAGTTTCGCGCTCATCATGATGCCCTGACAGGTTTGGTGAACCGCGAATCCTTTCGGGAGCGGCTGCAGCAGACCCTGCAGCAATACTACAGTGAATCTCTGGCCCTCTTCTTTGTGGATTTGGATCACTTCAAAGACATTAACGATACCTTCGGCCACAGTGTCGGCGATGCCCTGTTGCAGGGGGTAGCCGAACGGCTAACCAAGTGCGTTCGACCTGGAGATATCGTCGCCCGCTGGGGAGGGGATGAGTTCACCCTGCTGCTGCCCCGAATTGGCAGCCCCACAGTGGCAGCGCGTCTGGCTCAGCGGATTGTCGATGCCTTTCAAATTCCCTTCTCCTGCGAGGGCCATTCCCTTTCCGTGACCTGCAGCATCGGCGTCGCCCTCTACCCCCAAGACGGCGTAGAAGTGTCCACCCTTTTGCACCATGCCGACTTGGCCCTCTACCAGGTCAAGGAAAATGGCCGCAGCGGCTTTCGACTCTATCGGCCAGTTTCAGGGATCCCGGCAGCAGTCCGCAACACTATCCTGTAAGCTGGTTGGGTCAGAGGCCCTTCTAGTTTGTGATTTGTGCATCCGGGTCGTAGCTATCGCCGTCTCATTCCCTTCATTCGGCCCCATCTGTGGATGTTGTTGCTGGGGCTAACCTGTACCCTTGGCTTTGTGCTAACCATGCCCGCCCTCGCCTACTTGATCGAGTGGGTGGCCCGCTCCATTGGTGCCGGGGATCTGGGGCAATTACGGATGCTGGCCTTGATTGGGGTGGTGTTTTTCTTGGTGCGCGGCGCTTTTCAGTATGGCCAAGACACCCTGATGGCGAGGGCCTCCTTGCAAATGGTTTTGGAATTGCGCCAACAGATTTATGCCCACCTGCAGGCACTGGATGTGGACTATTTTTCCGGCAGCCGCACTGGCGATCTGGTCTATCGCCTCACGGGGGATCTGGATCGGGTGGGAGAGGTGGTGCAGCGGTTTTTCCATCGCTTCATCCCCAGCGTGCTCACCATCTTGGCGGTGGTGGCCTACCTGTTCTATCTCAACGGCATTCTCACCTTGACCACCTTGCTGATAGCCCCCCTGATGGGAGCCTTGATCAGTTGGTTTGGGGATCGCCTTTTGTTTCGCTCCCGCCTCAACCAAGAGAAGATGTCGGATTTGGCCGCCCTCTTGACTGAAGTGTTTGCTGGCATCAGCCTCACTCGCGCCTTTGCGGCTGAGGACTACGAAATTCGCCGCTTCAGTGCCATTGCCGAAAGCAACCGCCTGGCCCGGTTTCAGACCGAACAGGTGAAAGCCATTCAAGACCCGGTGGTGGGTTTTCTGTACGCCATGAGCGTGTTGGGGGTGTTTTGGGTGGGCGGCTGGCAAATTAGCCAGGGCAACCTGACCGGCAGCCAGTTTCTCGGCTTTATCGCCGGTGTTGCGATGTTGATCGACCCTATTGTTCACATCACCAACAACTACAGCGAGCTGAAACAGGGTGAGGCTTCGGTGGAGCGGATTTTCGAGCTGCTAAACACCCGCTCCCAAATCCGGGAGCTGCCCGGGGCCCGCCCCATGCCTCCCATTCAGGGTTGGGTGGAGTTCGACCAAGTTTCCTTTGCCTACAAACCGGATCAGCCGGTGCTCAAACAGATCAGCTTTCAGGTGTCTCCCGGCGAGATTGTGGCCCTGGTGGGATCCTCCGGCGCCGGCAAATCCACCCTGGTGAGCCTGATTCCCCGCTTTTACGATCCCCAGCAGGGCTGCATCCGCATCGACGGCATCGACATCCGCACCGTCACCCTCAAGAGCCTGCGCCGGCAGATCGGCATTGTGCCGCAGGAGATCACCCTGTTTTCGGGAACCATTGCCAGCAACATCGCCTACGGACAAGAGCATTTTGACCTGGAAGCGGTACGCCAGGCGGCCCAGGTGGCCAACATCGACACCTTTATCGAGAGCTTGCCCGATGGCTACGCCACCCGCGTGGGAGAACGGGGGGTCACCCTCTCCGGTGGACAACGGCAACGGCTGGCCATTGCCCGCGCCGTGCTCCTCAACCCCAAGATCTTGATCCTGGACGAGGCTACCTCTGCTTTGGACAACGAGTCAGAAGCGTTGGTGCAGGAAGCGCTGCAACGGCTGATGCAACGCTGCACCGTTTTTGTGATTGCCCACCGCCTCTCGACAGTGCGCACCGCCCACCGCATTTTCGTCTTGGAGCAGGGGCAATTGCTGGAGCAGGGAAATCACCGAGAATTGCTGGGCAAAGGGGGTCGCTACGCCCAGTTTCACCTGCGCCAGTTTCATTGAACCCTTGGCCTCTGGATCTCCTGGATCTCCCATGCCTGCCAGAAGGGCCGGTAAAACTCCGGATCCGAAGGTGCTCCCCCCGGGATCCCGCAGATGGCCGCCGCAAATTGCACGGCCCGTTGCACCAGAATCGCCTCCGGCCATCCCCGCAACAGCCCCAGGATGGCCACGGCGCTAAATGCATCTCCCGCCCCCACTGTATCCACCAGCTGAGGCGCGGGCACTGGGTCGGCCCGATGGATCTGAGTAGGGGTGATCAGCAGCGCGCCTGCCGCTCCCAAGGTCAGAAATAGACCTTTCAGGTTCAGATGAGCCTGGAGGATCTGTCCTTGCTCCAGCAGGTCTCCAGGAGGGATCCCTTCCAGTTGGGCCACTTGCTCCAGCTCTGCCTGGTTCAGCTTCAGCCAAGTGCAGGTGCGCAGCATCTCCTGGATGGCGTCTGGATGCCACCAGGGATCCCGCAGGTTGAGATCCAGAAACACGGGACAGCCCAAAGCAGGGATCCCCTCTTGAAAGTGGCGATGGGCTGCCTCCCGGCGGGCTGCCAAGCTGCCCCGGTAGAGCAGGCTGGGCTGGAGAGCTTGCAGAGCCCCGATATCCAACTGGATGTAGTCGTAGGCTTGGTCGGGCAAGATGGCGAAGGTGGGGATCCCTTGCTCATCCAGGGTTACTTGAACCTTGCCGGTGGGGTGAACAGAATCCTGCTGCAGACCCTCCAGGCGCAGCCCCTGCCGTCGCAAGGCCCCCAGCAGCTCTCTGGCGGCCTCGTCTTGGCCAACACGACTGAGCAAGAGGGGATCGGATCCCAGCCCCTTGAGGTTCCAAGCCACATTCAAAGCTGCTCCGCCCAGCACAATCTCTGTGGGGAAGCAGTCGAAAAGCACCTCCCCCAAGATGAGCGGCAAACCCAGGGGCACATGAGAGGGATCCATCTTGAGCACTCAGCTAGAAATCGCAGGAGCCCCGTGCTGTACCGGTAGGATCAGTGTCGAGAGGAAAGTCCGCCTCCATGGTTATAATTGTACTGCGGACACCAGAAACGGTTGTTTAAGGCACTGGTAA
>NZ_JANSHM010000098.1:0-6977 GCF_047461635.1 Synechococcus sp. W55.2
CTTTGGCTACCATGTTGGCAGACTCGAAAGTAAACAGAAAGATCAACTGGTAGTAATCCGTACTGAACATATTATATTTTCAGTATAGTTGAGCTTATTATTGACTAGAGTCATGCTCCAGTTGCGGTGGATGTGCTCGGCCATAGCAGGGATCCCGGCTCGCGAGGGGGTAATTGTCAACTCAGAGGGTGCTCAACACCTCTCGCGCGGCGGCTAGAGTTTTCTCCACATCGGCCTCTGTGTGGGCCAGGGAGGTGAAGCCGGCCTCAAATTGCGAGGGCGCCAGATAGACTCCCCGCTCCAACATGCCGCGATGGAAGCGGGCAAATTTCTGCAGATCGGAAGTCTTGGCCTCTTCGTAGTTGCGCACTGGGCCGGCGGTAAAAAAGAAGCCAAACATGCCGGGCAGATAGCCCCCGCACATCTCATGCCCCGTTTCCCGCGCGATCTGCAATAGCCCCGTCGCCAACTTCTCGGTAATCCGCTCCAGGTACTCGTAGGTGCCCGGACGACGCAAAATATCCAGCGTCTGGATCCCTGCTGTCATGGCCAGGGGGTTGCCGGAAAGAGTCCCTGCCTGATACATCGGCCCCGCTGGAGCCACCATTTCCATAATTTCTCGCCGACCGCCGTAGGCCCCCACCGGCAGGCCGCCGCCGATGACCTTGCCCAGGGTCGTTAAATCGGGGATGACCCCAAACTTGGCCTGTACACCGCCATAGCTGATGCGAAAGCCGGTCATCACCTCATCAAATACCAGTAGGGCTCCGTACTTTTGGGTGAGATCCCGCAACCCTTCCAAAAAGCCCGGCTGGGGGGGAATAAAGCCGGCATTGCCCACCACCGGCTCTAGGATGACTCCGGCAATGGAGTCGGGGTGCTGTTCAAACAGGGCCTTGACTGCCTCCAGGTCGTTGTAGGGAGCCGTCAGCGTAGCGCTGGTAGCTGCCTTGGGCACCCCCGGCGAGTCTGGCAAGCCCAGCGTGGCCACCCCCGAACCGGCTTTCACCAAAAACATGTCCGCATGGCCGTGGTAGCAGCCCTCAAACTTGATCACCTTTTCCCGACCTGTGTAGGCCCGCATCAAGCGCAGCGCCGCCATGCAAGCTTCGGTGCCGGAATTGACAAAGCGCACCATCTCCACACTGGGCACCGCCTCAATGACCCGCTCCGCCAGCTCATTTTCCAGAACACAAGGGGCGCCGAAGCTGGTGCCTTTCTCCAAAGCTCGGTGCAGAGCCTCAATGACCTCGGGGTGAGCGTGGCCAACAATCGCCGGCCCCCAACTGCCGATGTAGTCGATGTATTGGTTGCCGTCCACATCCCAGGCGTAGGCCCCTGAGACACGGTCGAACACGACGGGATCCCCGCCCACCGACTTGAAGGCGCGCACCGGAGAACTCACTCCCCCCGGCATGAGGCTTTGTGCCCGGGCAAAAACCTGCTTGGAGCGGGTGGTGTTAAACGAGGTGGAGTGGAGAGTGCTGGTCATAGAGCATAAGGAGCTTTCAACGCATTACCAAGGCTAGCAAGCAAGGGAGCTTTCTGGTGAGCCCTTTTACCGACCATGAAACTACAAACCCATTCCCGCCAGCGTGTCGATCACCTGCTCCAGGATCAGGGTAAGGTTGGGATGGGAGGTCTCGAACAGGCCCAGCGCCTCTCCAAGGCGATCTCTATGCCCTTGGCTCTGTTTGCTCTCGGTTCGGGATCCCAGATCGGCCAGCACCGCTTCCACTTCCTGGCGAATGGTGGCAATGTGCTGTCGCTGCTTTTCATCCAAGCCAGGGGTTTTTTGCAGCTCAACATCCAGATCGTGCAGCAGTTGTCGCAGTTTCGATTCGGCCATTCTGTAAAGAGACCTTAACGACTTGAGAACCGATTGAGTTTTGACCACCCTGCCTCAATCATACGGTCTGATGGGTTGAAGCAGGGATCCCTCTATCTAGGGTCTAAGAGCGGGTAAGCGGCGAAGGTTAACTTTTGCAGCCGGGGATCCCAGCATTGGAGCAACTCCCATAGGATGGGCAGTAGCCTTGCTGTCTACCCCCATGTCTGAGCTGGCATTGACCCTAGTATGGGTAGCGGTTGCTGTTGCCCTTTTCATGGGAATTTTTGTCTGGGAACAAAGACGCAGCCAAGAGCTGCTGCAGCGGTGGGCGGCAAAGCATGGCTACTCCATTTTGAGCCAGGAGGCACGGTACTGGCGGCTGGGGCCTTTTTCCGGGAGCACTTCCAAGTATCAACGGGTATTCCGTGTGCGGATACGGGATCCGTGGGGGCAAGAACGCACCGGCTCGGTGAGGTTAGGGAACTGGTGGCTGGGGCTTTTGTCGGATCAGGCTGAGGAGCGGTGGGAGTAGGCTGGGATTGAACCACAGAAGGGGAAAGCAATGAACGGGATCAGGGGTTGGAAAGGGCTGAAGGGGGTAGCGTGGCTGGGCCTGGTACTGGCGGTGGCACTGTTGGGTTGGAACATAATCGCCGGAGGTGGAGCGATGGCCAGTCCTGGTGAGGGATCCCGAATGTTGACGGTTACAGGGCAGGGATCGGTCTCCGTAGAGAACTCCATTGCCCTCATTCGCTTGGGGGTGGTGATCCAGGGGGAGACGGCGCAATCGGTACAACAACAGGTGGCAGAACGCTCAGAGCGGCTGGTCAATCGCCTCAAGGAGCTGCAAGTAAGCGCTCTGCAAACCACCGGCATTTCCCTCTACCCGCAATACGACTATCAGGATGGCCAGCCTCGCCTAACGGGTGTGCAGGGGCAAAACAGTCTGCAATTCGAGGTGCCCGTGGCCAGAGCCGGGCAAGTGCTGGACGAAGCTGTGGCCGCCGGAGCCACCCAGGTGGAATCGGTCAGTTTCCGGGCCGACGATGCCACCCTGTTGGAGGCGCGCAGCCGCGCCCTAACCCAAGCCGTGGAAGATGCCCAACGCCAAGCCCAGGATGTGCTGGGGGCCTTGAACCTGAGCATCCGTTCCGTCGAGCGCATCCAGATTCAGAGCGATGGCTACATGATCCCGCCGCCGATCCCCTTTGCCCGCGCCGACTATGCCCGTCTAGAAACGGCATCCACACCGGTGGAGGGGGGACAGCAAACCGTGCGCGCCCAAGTCACCCTCGAGATCCGTTACTGAGCCTCTGCTTTGCTGCCTCGAATAATTCACAAATGTTCACCAATAGATTTCAGCTCTCCCGCCAAAGGGCTTCTGGTCAGAGCAAGCCTTGGGCAGCAACAGACAGCGGCTCTGGACGAGCGAAGTCTCAGTGATTCAAGAGTGATTCAATCCATCTAACCAACTCGGCAAAGTGGAAGCGGCTGCTGTTCGCTACCGCATCAGAATAACGATGGAGATACCACATTCATTAGAATAGCGATGGAAAGTTGCGGGTAGTTTGCTTTCCCGGATTTTCTCGCCATCCTGCTCAGTTTGTCTATGGATCCCAGACCGGAGAGCGCTAGTGCAGCTCCTGCGCCTGAGAAGGCGAAACTCGTCTCTGGCAGAAGTCAAGACGGCAGTCTGCAAGCCCGTGTACTGATTGTGGATGATAGCTACATGGTGGCAGAGATGCTGTCCAACTTTTTGGGCAAGCAGGGCTGCAGTATTTCTTATGCTTTGGATGGCCTCTCCGCGCTGGAGCAAATTCGCCGCCAACCCCCAGATCTGATCATTGCCGATTGGGTCATGCCCTCCCTGAACGGCCTAGACCTGTGCCGTCAACTGCGGCAACTGCCGGAATATGCTTGGGTGTACTACATCATTATGACTGCCCGCGAGGGCAACGATAGCATGGAGCGGGCTTTGGAGGCAGGCGCCGATGAGTTTCTTTCCAAACCCTTTCAGGCTGCAGAGCTGCTGACGCGGGTGCGGGCAGGGCTGCGCATTGTAGAAAGTCGCCGCCAGCAATATCTGCTCAAAACTGGGCAAAAATCTCCTCCCTCTCCCCCCAAGTCGATTGGTTTGGAGGTGGGTAACCGTCAGGATTTGGTGGCTCGTTTGCCGCTGCGGGTGGCCCAGGCCCGTGCCCAATCGGAACCCCTCAGCTTGTTTGTGCTGCGCTTGGCCAACCTCGGTTCTCTGGCACAAGGGCTGGATGCTGACGGTCGGACTGATCTGCTCAAACTGTTTAGGGAGCGTTTGGCCAATAACCTGCGCGATGGAGACGACCTGTTTTGCTACGACGAGGGGCAGTTTATCATTCTGCTGCCGGGGAGCACCTTGGCTGCTGCGCAAATGGCTGCCGAACGCTGCTGCCAGCGGATGATTCAGGATCCCTTTGTGGTGAATGGGCGGGCGCTGCCGGTGCAGCTCCAGTTTGGAGCGGCCAGCCTCATGGACAGCGATGACCCCAAGGGGGTGGCTCTGTTGCGCCGGGCTGCCCAGGCTATGCGAGATAGCAGGAATGTGCACAGCTCGGTGGTGACTGCTCCCCATCCCATCCCAGTTTCCGACCGCGTCAGCGGAACGGAGTCCTCAGAGCTGCTGAAACGCCTGCAGCGTCTGGAAAAAGAAAACGCCGAACTGCGCCGAGAGCTGGAAACTCGCCTCAAGCAGATTGAGGATCTCCGCCAACACCATCAAGAGCTCAGCCAAAAAATGCAGGCTTCTGCACCGGAGTCAACCACAGCGGGATCCCTGGCCCGCAGACCCTTCCGCTTGCGGCGGCGAAAACTCCGGCAGCTTTGTCTAAAGCGTCAACTGAGCCGCAGAAGACCGCGCCTGGCCTTGGGGCGGCTGAGCAGGTAGTGATGGGCTGAGCGAACGACGGGAGAGACACAAAGGAGGTGCCAAAGGCCATGGCGAGCATTCTTCAGGGTCAAGTGGCCGGATCTGGGATCTGGAGACCGGCAGGAAGATGGTTCCTAAACAACATTGAGCTAGTCTTGACAGCAGTGGGAATAGGGGTGATTCTGCTAAGTGGTTTTGTGGCCAGCCGCAGCGCTTTTTCGCTAGAAACGGCAACGGCGGTCAGCGCCACTTTGGTAGGGGTCGTCCACGGGATCCTCTTTTGGCTGTTGCGACGGCGGCAGAGACAGGTGAGGCGGGAGGCAATCGGGCAAATTCGGGAAATGCTAGAAGATTTGGGCAAAAACCGCCTGCAAACCATCAAGATGAGCTTATACATGGTGCAGATCCATCAACCGGAGCAGGAAGAGCGAACCCGACAAAGCTTTGACCGCGTTTATCAGATCCTGGCGGAGATGAGCACCTTGATCGACCACATTTCGGAAGAATCGTTGGCCGACTGGCGCCATCGCTACCGGCAGACTCTGCAGCGGGTTGAGTCGGAGTCTCAGTAGTTTTTAAATCGTCTTTAAATCTTGAGTGGCTTAAGGGATCTCTTGAGGAGTTGGCTGAGCCGGTGGACGGTCGGATTTCGGGAAGCACCCAATTGCTTGGTCTGGTTGGGGATCCGGTGGCCCACAGCTTATCCCCGGCCATGCACAACGCTGCTTTGGCAGCTATGGGGGAAAACTATTGCTATGTGCCGTTTCCGGTGGCTCCAAAACACTTGGCGGCGGCGGTGGCAGGGCTGGCGGCCATTGGGGTGCGGGGGTTTAATGTGACGATTCCTCACAAACAGGCCATTCTCCCTTTGCTCGATCAGATTGAATCGCGGGCAGCAGCGGTGGGGGCGGTGAATACGGTTTACCCCTTGCCAGAGGGCGGGTGGGCGGGCACCAATACCGATATCGATGGCTTTGTGCAGCCTTTGCTGGGTCTGGAAAAAGGGATCCCTACTCTCATTCTGGGATCCGGGGGGGCAGCGCGGGCGGCCATCCAAGGCTGTTTGGAGTTGGGGCTGGGGCCGGTGCGGGTGGCGGGGCGATCCCCCAACCCATTGCTGGCCTTGCGACAGACTTGGCCGCAGGTGGAGACGGTGAACTGGGCGGAGTTGGATTGCTATCTACCTCAGACGCGGCTTTTGGTCAACACCACCCCCGTGGGCATGCACAAGCCGGGATCCCCTGGCGGTCAGGAGCTCTCTCCCCTGAGCCGGGAGCAACTGGGCCTGCTGTCTCCGGGTGCCATCGTGTACGACCTGATCTATGTGCCGGATCCCACTCCTCTGCTGCGGATGGCCGCCGAGTTGGGACATACCCCCATCAGTGGACTAGAGATGCTGGTTCACCAGGGGGCCAAGGCTCTATCGCTTTGGCTGGGAGGCAAGCCTGTGCCAGTAGAGGTGATGCGGCAGGCAGCTCAACACCAGTTGGCCCAGGTTTAGGGTCACTCCAGGCCAGTTGGAAGCCCTCTCTCAAGGTGTAATGAGATAACAACAACTACCGGGCTAGCAATCCAAGGTTGTTTCCCGCTCCCAGGGCGTGATCTGACGGTTGTATTCCTGCCACTGTTGGCGTTTGAGCTTGAGGTAGGCATTCACAAAGGGATCCCCAAGCCTGCTGCGGAACAGGGTGTTTTGGTCTAAATGGTTGAGGGCTTCGACCAGAGAGCCGGGCAACGTTGGGGCATTGGGGAGGGGATCGGTGTAGGCGTTGTTGTCACAGCGGGGGCCAGGATCCCGTTGGTGTTGGATCCCGTCCAGGCCGGCGGCAATGAGACCAGCAGCCAAAAGATAGGGATTGGCGGCAGCATCGGCCAAACGCAATTCAAACCGCCCGGCATCCGGGATCCGAATGGCGCGGGTGCGATTATTGCCGCTGTAGCTGATCGTATTGGGAGACCAGGTGGCCCCAGAGAGCGTGACGGGGGCATTGAGGCGGCGATAAGAATTGACCGTCGGGTTGGTGAGGGCACACAAAGCAGGTGCATGGTGTAGCACCCCGCCGATGAAGTGATAGGCCAGTTGAGAAAGCCCCAATTCCCCTTGGGGATCGGCGAATAGGTTTTGCTCCCCCTGCCAAAGAGAAATATGGGTGTGGCAGCCGTTGCCCGTCAGCTAGAAATCGCAGGAGCCCCGCACTGTACCCGTAGGGTCAGTGTCGGGAGGAATGCGGAAGTTATGATAGA
>NZ_JANSHM010000099.1:0-6761 GCF_047461635.1 Synechococcus sp. W55.2
TTGGAAACAAACAGAATGCTATCGCTGCATAGTTGAACAGTGATGTTCAGCAGTGTTCAGCGTAAATGTATCAGACCAGTCCGCCGGCCACCCTCTACAACCCGTGCAGATTTGTCTTTGGCGTAGAAAAGATTCCACCTAGCCTGCCAGCCTCACTTTGTGGATGCTGTAGGAAATTTTCTTCCCTATGCATCATCTACTCAATCTTCCAAGGGATCCAACTTGGGATCCAGACTCTTGGCCGTTAGACGCAGAGCCTCCGCCTGATCCATCACCCGTGGAGCTTGCACTGCCGTTTCAAGGCCCTGGCGATAGCTCTCCCACAGGGGCATTTCCGGGTAGGTCTGCTGCAACTCGCTGATCTGATCCAGAAGGGCCTCCAGCCAGCCAGCCGTGCTCCAGGTGAGCAGAAACTGGAAGGGGTTCCACAGGTTGAGCTGCCGCCCCAATTCATTTAAGCTCTCGTTGCGAATGGGCGGATCGAAGATGTCCGCCACGGTCATCAACTGGCGCGCCAGCAGGGGTCTGAGGATTTTCTCGGCAGCTTCCACCACAGCAGGGATGGCAGCCTGGATCTGGTTGGGTCTGGGAATGTTCCGCGCCTGGGGCAAGGCTTGCAGCACCAACTCCAGTCGCCGCCCTGCCTCTGCCGATTCCAAAGCCGATTCCAGGGTGGTGCCCACGCTGAGAAACACTTCTCCCGTCAGCAGCCGCACTGCATCGATGACCAGGTGATACAAGGGAGGGATCACGAGCTTGATCCACTCGCTCTGGAAAAACTCCCGCAGCTGCCGTGCCACATAGTCCCCTACTTGGGTGGTCTGGATCCCCACTTGAGTGAGATTGAGATACCAGTCGGGAGGGGATCCCTTGGGATCCAGCCAACGGCGCAGCGTTTGCCATTCTTCTTCTGTGAGGGCAGTTCGTCCCTGTTTTAAGCCAGTTCGCCGCAGCTTGCCCTCGGCATTCAAGAGCTTGCGCAGCTCCGGTGTGCCCAGCAAGGACAAGGCACCTGCCGAACCCACACTGCCGATCTCGATGGCGATCAAGGCGGCCAACAAGGCGGCTGAGGCCTTTACTTGAATCTGGCCGCTTTTGTCCATCACCAAAGGCAGGCGGCTGTTGCCATAGGCACGGGCACTCATCGCCTCCAGAGCAGAGCGTTGGTCAGAGGTCAGCGTCCGAGCCCAAGAAGGGATCCCGTGGCTTTCCGCCTCTGGATAGGCCGCTTCCTGCAAGCCGTGATACAGCAAGCTGGCCACCCAGGCGCGATCCGCAGCCTGCCGCAAAGAGCCAATGACCACTTCCCATTGGCAGGGGTTAAGCAGGGGCAAGAGCGCTTGCAGCTCTCGGTGGATGGGCTCTGGGGATCCCGCCGTTCTCGACTGTTCCAGAGCGCTTTGCAGCCGATCCCGCGCCTCTCGGCACAGCCCGCCCCACTCCAGTTGCAGGCGAGCCAGGGTTTGTTGCACCGTCTCTTCAGAGCGCCGGGGCAGATCCTGCCAGCCTGCTTCCAGTTGCCGCCACAGCCCCTCCCAGTTCAGGCCCTCAGCAGCACCATTCACGGGATCCGAGGCAACCTTTGCGCTGGGCGAGGCATTTTGGGGCAAAGCGGGATCCAGAGGTTCAGACATGGACAGAACCGGCCTCAAGGGGATTACCGGCATTATAGCTAGGGGTAAAACGCCAGCCGAGGCAAACCCAACGTTTCCGGCCATCCCATCATCAGGTTGAGACACTGCACTGCCTGCCCGGCTTGCCCTTTCATCAGGTTATCGATCACCGACAGGACAATAACGCGGTTGGTGCGGCTGTCCACCTCCACCCCGATCATGCAGGTGTTGGTGCCGGAGACCCATTTGGTTTGCGGGTAAACCCCCCGCGGCAGCACCTTCACCCAAGGAGATTGGCGATAGAAAGCGTTGTAAATGGTGAGCAAATCTTCCCCCACAAAGCCGGGATCCCGCAGAGTGGCATACAAGGTGACGTGGATCCCCCGCACCATGGGCACCAGATGAGGCGTAAATTGCACGGTGATGGGGGTGTGGGTCAGGTCGGTGCAAGCTTGCTCGATCTCGGGCGTATGGCGGTGCTGGGCCACTCCATAGGCTGCCAGAGAGCCGTCCACTTCGGCAAACAGGGATCCCACCTTGGGGGTACGACCTGCCCCCGAAACGCCGGATTTGGCATCGAAAATGAGGCTGTCCAGCTCCACCAACCCCTGCCGCAGCAGAGGAGCAACCGCCAACAATGAGGCAGTGGGATAACAGCCGGGACAGCCCACCAGTTGGGCTTGGGCAATCGCCTCGCGATAAAGTTCCGGCAACCCATAGACCGCCTGCTCATTGGCCTGGCGATAGGCAGGGCTGGGCCAGTTGGGATCCGTCTGACCCATGCGGTACCAAGATTGGTAGGTGGCCAGGTTGCGAAAGCGGTAATCCGCCGACAGATCTAAGACTTTGCACCCTTTGGCCAGCAAGGGCGGGGCCAGCTCGGCAGCCAGCCCATTGGGGAGAGACAAAAACACCACATCGCTGTTGGCGGCAATGCGATCCACCTCTACCGGCTGAACGGTCAGATCCACCGCCTGGGCCAACTGGGGATAGAGATCCCCGTAGCGCTTGCCGGCACTGTCTTGCCCAGCCAGGTAGGTGATCTGCACGCCAGGGTGCTCGCTCAGCAGCCGCACCAACTGCACCCCTCCGTAGCCGGAAGCGCCGACAATGCCAATGCGGACAGGCTCTGTGGGGTGGGGTGGGCGGGGCGCCATGTTGGCCATGGGGGGTTGCCTGTGCAAGAGGGTTACATGAGGGTCTGCCCTAAGTTCTATCGCATTTTCTTACCCCATTTGACGCTGCATCTTGTCCATTCGCGTTTTCATTCGCGTTAGCGTTGCGTGGCCATCCAGGGGGATTTGTTATGCTGGGTTCACCTGAGCCGCTCGGGCCTTGGCAGCGGCTTCCGTAATATCTGTCTATGTTCTGTGTAGCTTTCTAATCTGCGGTCTATGCACTATGAGCGATTGATCAACATGGTCTTGCGGGCCTACGGCCAAAGCAGCCGCCACGGTCTGGATCAAGAAACGCTGACCCTCTACTCAGAAGGCCCCTACACCCTCTACAAGCTCACTTCCCATTTCGATCGCCGCTCCATTTTTGTGTTGGCCCAGAATCAGCGGGATATGTTTGTTTCTGGCGATGCGTTTAACAACAAGCTGATCCCAGGAGAATGGCAGGCGTGGCTGCACCAGAAAGCGTTGGGCATTGCCCCCGACACGGCACAAGCAGGTTAGCTGCAGACCAGCTCTGCCGGGGAAGGATCCCCAAGCCCGCACCCGGCCTGTTGCTGAGAATGGCTGCTCACTTCCAACTGGCGGGATCCATCTATCCAAAATCTACCTGCCGTTGGCCAAAACCCCTGGCTGAACCTGTCGGGGCACCACTGAGAGACGATCCAGCTGGGCACAATAGGCCAGATCCTGATCGTTTTCCGGCCCCAGACCCAATAGCCGTTGCCCGTGGCTAGAGCGTCTCAACAAACCCAGCAGATCGTCCTGCCAAGTTTGGTAGAGGGCCAAGGCCGCCAAGGTCTCGTCGTTGCCCAACTGGTTCAAAGAGCAGCCCAGGCGATGCAAGATGGCTCCGGCACAGGCAGTATCTTCCAGCGAAAAGGCCCCTTCCCACCCGGATCCCACCAGCCACACCTCGGCAAAGGAGCCCCGTCTGAGAAAATCTACCACGGCTCCCAAGTTCACCAGGGCTGCTGTAATCACCACTGGGATCCCTTCCAGGCGCTGTAGGCTGCGCGTGCCGTTGGTGGTGCTCAGGAAGATGCGCTTGTCCCGCACGCGGTCGGGAGTGTAGTCGAGGGGGGAGTTGCCCAGATCAAACCCCGCCACCGCTTTGCCCCCCCGTTCCCCGGCCAAAAGCCGCTGGGAAGCCGGCCAGTTTTGGCTTGCCTCTTGGAGCTGCTGCAGGTGGGCAAACACCTGTACCGCTTCTGCTCCTGCTGCCAGCGCTGTGGCAATGGTGGTGGTGGCCCGCAGCACATCAATGGCCACCGCACACTCCGGGATCCCAGATGAAGGCACCTGTTCGGGCGTATAGAAGTGGAAAAAACGCATGGGGGAAGAGGTAACGTCAGAACTCACGCCGGGCGAACACCAACACTGCCAGAATCAGCAGCAAAAGGGTGTAAACCAAGCCGTACAGTGCATCTCCGAGAAGTTCTGCTGGGGGCGGAACTTGGCCGTAAACCGCAGCATCTCTCAAATTGAGGCGCTCCAAATCCGGCAGGATCAAATAAATCACCTCAAACAGTTTGCCAAATCCGGCATCTTTCACCAGCTTGCTCAGTTGCAGCAGGGCGCGGCTGGCATGGCCCATCAGGAACAGGGCAATGGTGTAGAGGGTGGCCAGAATCGAGGAAGTGAAAACCCCGAACAGCAGGGCTGCGGCAACAATCAGCACCAGCTCTAAGAAAGTGAAGACTGTTGCCCAGAGAATGGCCAAAAGGGGGATCGGGGCCTGCACCAGCAGCAAGCTCAGCAGAAACACAACCGTCATCAGCAGCACCAGCACCGACAGCAGCGCCGATAGGCCCAGATGCTTGCCGACAATGAACTCTGCCCGGCTCATGGGTTTGGCGATCAGCACATACACCGTGCGTTTTTCAATCTCCTTATTCACCAGCCCTGTGCCCACGAAAATGGCCACGATCAGGCCGAAGAAGTGAATGGCTGCCAACCCCAGGTCGGCAATGATTTTGTTGTGGGCCTGGTTGGCCACCTGCGGGATCAAAACAGTGGCTCCCAGCATGGCCACCGCAAATACCATCACCAGGTAGAGAATCCGATCCCGAATCGTTTCCCGGAAAACGTTGTGGGCAATGGCCACCACGCGCGACGCATCCATGACTGAACCCAAAGCTGTGATGATCCGACTGATACACTGGTAACAGATCCAGCCTTTATTCTATGCAGTTCCAGGCCCAGATTCAGATTCACCTACGCCCCTCTGTTCTCGATCCCGCCGGGGCTGCGGTTCAGTCCAGCTTGCATCAGCTGGGGCATACCCAGGTACAGCAGGTGCGCATTGGCAAGCATATCCAACTGCAGCTAGAGGCCCCCAACGCCGAGACCGCCCACCGCCAGGTGGATGAGCTGTGCCATCAACTGCTGGCCAACCCGGTGATTGAGACTTATCAAATCCAAGTGGCTGCCATCGGTGGTTAATTTGATGGGTTCACGCGATTTGGGGTTGATCTGATGGCCATTCCAAAAATACCCCCAACCCCTCTTCCATCCCTCTAATCTGACCATCTTCTTTCCTCTCACTTAAGGGATCCCAATGGCTGGCGTGAGGTTTGGCGTTGTTGTTTTCCCGGGTTCCAACTGCGACCGAGATGTAGCCTGGGTAACCCGCGGCCTCTTGGGCTGCCCAACGCGGCTGATCTGGCACCGAGAGACGGATTTGTCGGAGCTGGATGTGGTGGTGCTGCCGGGGGGCTTCAGCTATGGGGATTATTTGCGTTGTGGGGCCATCGCTCGTTTTGCTCCGGTGATGGGATCCCTGAAGGAGCACGTAGCGCGAGGAGGCTATGTGCTGGGCATCTGCAATGGCTTTCAGATCTTAACAGAGGCGGGCCTGCTGCCGGGGGCGCTGGTGCGCAATGCCAACCTGCACTTTATCTGCGACCGAGTGGGGATCCGTATAGAACGGCAGGATCTTCCCTGGACAAGCGCGTATCCCCAGGGATCCACCCTAACCCTGCCCATCGCCCATGGGGAAGGCCGCTATACCTGCGACTCGGATACCCTCAAGCAATTGCAGGATCAAGGGCAGATCGTCCTTCGCTATGCTCCGGTTGCGCCCAACGGCTCTGTGGATAATATTGCCGGCATTTGCGATCCCAGCGGTCGGATTCTGGGTTTGATGCCCCACCCCGAGCGGGCAGCAGATCCCGATTTGCCAGGGCAAGATGGGATCCCCTTTTGGCAGTCGATTTTGCGCAGCTTCGCCGCCTAACTCTTCTCCGGGACAGCTCACTCCTGCCTCGGCCCTTGAGACAACACCTGGCGAACTTGATTCACCATCTCCTCATGATCCACCACCGGCTTGGCAATGTAGCCATCTGCCCCGCTCTGGGCCAAAAATGCCTCGCGGTCGCCGCGCATCGCATGGGCCGTCACCAAAATGATGGGGATGGAGCTGCTTTTCGGATCCGCCTTCAACAGTTGGGCAATGCGGATCCCGTCCACCGCCTCGCCGCGAAAGGTGCTCTGGGACAGGGAAACATCCAACAAAATGACATCCACCTCGTGCCCCTGGGCCAGCTTCAAAATCTGCTCCACATCCTGGCTGTGAAAGACCTCAAAACCTCCCCGCCGTCGCAACACCTTCTCAAAAACACGGGCGTTGATTGGATCATCTTCCACCAGCAGCACTGTTGCCATCGTTAACCCAATCTTGAATCTGAACCCAAGCTAAGCTGTCTCTGGGATCCCAAAAGCCATCCTAAGGCATCCTTAGCGAGTTCAATTTGAGCAGTAGGACAAGCGTTCTCCTACAGAGTAGTAAACTACCCGACCCTGACTGCTTCGCAGTACAGGGCAGGCTTTCGGCAGCCCTGCAGTTGGCAAGCCAACCACGAACCTCTAGGCTGGTTTACGGCAGCCCCCAAAATCGCAATCACCTTCGCACCGTTAAAATCCGCATCCCCTTCCCAACCGCAGTGCCCGCATTTGAACTGCTTACCCTTGC
>NZ_JANSHM010000100.1:0-6351 GCF_047461635.1 Synechococcus sp. W55.2
TTTGGAAACAAACAGAATGCTATCGCTGCATAGTTGAACAGTGATGTTCAGCAGTGTTCAGCGTAAATGTATCAGACACCCCACCTGAGCAGCGCATCCTCGGCCTAGATCCAGGTCTGGGAACCATGGGTTTTGGTTGCATTCTGGCGGGATCTGCGGGGTTGAAACCTGTGGATTATGGGGTGATCAGCACCCCCAGCCAACACTCGATGCCGGAGCGGCTGCAAACGCTGCACGAGGATTTGAGCCAGTTGCTGCGCCAACTGCGCCCGCATCAGGTGGGGCTGGAAAAACTTTTTTTCTACAAAATGGGCAATACCATTGCCATCGCCCAAGCCCGTGGCGTGATCCTGCTCACCTTGGCCCAGCATCATCTGTTGCCGGTGGAGTTTACGCCCGCCCAAGTCAAGCAAAGTTTGACAGGCTACGGACGCGCCGACAAGCAGGCTGTACAAGCTGCCGTGGCCCGGGAACTCAACCTGCCCAGCTTGCCCCGCCCGGATGATGCCGCCGATGCCTTGGCGATTGCCATCACGGTCTGGCACCACCGCTTCTCTTGAGGGATCCCGTCCCTGTCAATCCCCTACCTTTAGCAGAGATAAAGATTGGCCAATAAAGATGGGCTAGACTCAGTACAGCGAGAAGCACAAGCCCTATGCCTTCTTCTTCCGTGGATGTTCGCGAGCTACCGCTGTTTCCCTTGCCGGAGGTGGTGCTGTTTCCGGGCCGACCTCTGCCGCTGCACATTTTCGAGTACCGCTACCGCATGATGATCAACACCATTCTGGAGACGGATCGCCGCTTTGGGGTGCTGATGTTCAATCCCCAGACGGGATCCCCAGTGCGGGTGGGCTGTTGTGCTGAGGTGTTGCAGGTGCAGCGATTGCCGGATGACCGCATGGACATTTTGACCTTGGGGCAGCAGCGCTTCCGCGTCTTGGATTACGTGCGGGAAAAACCCTTCCGGGTGGGGCTGGTGGAATGGATTGAGGATGAGCCGACCACCCCTTCCGATGACCTGCAGAGCTGGGTGCGCCAGGTTACCACTCTCCTTCAAGATGTGGTGCGTCTCTCGGGCAAGCTAATGGAGCGGGATGCACAGTTGCCGGAGCAGCTCCCCACCACCCCCATAGAACTGTCCTACTGGGTGGCTAGCCACTTCCATGGGGCCCCCCAAGAGCAGCAAGCTCTGCTGGAAATGGTCAGTACCGAAAGCCGGCTGCGCCGGGAAGCCGAAATTCTCGAGTCCACCCGCAAGCACTTGGCTGCCCGCACGGCCCTCAAGGATCTGTTCACGGAAATTTCCTGAGGTTCCTGTCAGTTGGTCAGGTCTGCTCCCATCTGTTCTGGTGGCTCTTGTGGACCTTTCCAGAGAGTGCCCTTTGCCTTTCTCGACCAGGCAGAGCAGAATGCTTCCCCCGGAAAGGTTGGGTATTTCTTGAGGATCCCTTCCCCGTTTTTCATGGCCTACGCTCGCCGCTACTTGCGCTTTCCCTCTCAGATCTTGGGCCGGGAAATGGAGATGCTCCACTTTGGGCATCACGGCTACCCGCTGATCTGTCTGCCCACCAGCAACGGGCGTTTTTTTGACGTGGAAGATCGCGGCATTATTGCCAGCCTCAGCCATCATCTGGAACAGGGCTATTTGCAGGCTTTTTGCGTGGAAACCCTAGATTGGGAGACTTTGTTCAACCGCCAGCTGGACTTGCCCCAACGGCGGGATCGTTGGCTGTTGCTGGAGCAGCACTGGGTAGAAGAGCTGATCCCCTACGCCAAGGCCGAGGCGCAAAATGAGTTTCTGGTGGTGGCTGGGTTTTCCCTGGGAGCTACCCATGCTGTCAACCTCACCTGTCGGCATCCCGGCTTGGTGCGCCGTTGCTTGGCCCTGGGGGGGCCCTACGATGTGGCCGCTCTCGGCTCTGTCACCGGCTGGGATCCCCAACGGGCAGAGCAGGAGCTGTATTTCATCAACCCGCTGGCCTATATGTCCAACATGAGCCGGCAACTCTGGGATCACTTGGGTGGGCGCAACACCGAGCTGAAGTTGCTCACCGCTCGCCACGACCACTGCCTCAGCGACAACCTGCGTCTGGCGGAAGTGCTTAGCCGCAACGACATCCCCCATCAACTGGAGGTATGGGAGGGGGATCACGACTGGCCCACTTGGCAAGCGCAAATCCGCGCCTTCGCGTAGGATCCCTTGCAGGGAATAGCTTTTGAGAGAGCTTTGATGATTGAAGACTATTGGGTTGGCAGCCTGCACTTCAGCGAGCCTTTTGGGGACGATACTCTGGCCCGCCTCAACGCACTTCCCCCTGTTCAAGCTCGCAACGGCCAAACTTACAAGATCCGGGCCGAACATGTCACCATTCACGAGGTGAACCTGGATTACCGCACCAAGTATCGCCTGATCCTGGATCGTTTCAGCTACCTTTACCCCCAAGCCATCGGCCTGTTCATGGGCTTTGCCTTTCGGGGGGTTTACCTCATCAACAACCCGTTTAGCTTTTATTACTACCTGCGCAACAAAGATGCTGCCTACATGGTGGTCAAAGAGCTGGGGATCTCCATCCCCAAAACTTACATTCTGCCCCCTAAAGAAGCCCCCGCATTGAAAGCAGAAGATTTTAAGTATCACAAGTTTTTCGATTGGCAGGGGATGGCGGAAGATCTGGGCTGGCCAATTGTGATTAAGCCGGCGGAGGGGCGAGAGGCCATTGGAGTAGAAATAGCCCACAACATGGAGCAGCTCCTCTATTTTTATGACCGCTCTGGATCTCAGGTGATGATGATCCAAGAGAAGGTCAAAACCCCTTACCCTTGGCAGATTCGCGCCCTCTGCATTGGCCGAAAGATCATTCCGATCAAGTATATCTTTCGCAAGTTCGATGCCAGCGAATATCTGTTTGATCCAGAATTTCTTACCCCGGAAATGGGCCAGAAAGTCATCAATACCTGTCGGATTATCAATCGAGTTTTGGGCTATGAAATGAACTCGGTGGAGCTATTCATCGACGAGCAGGGAGAGCTGCAGGCCATCGACTTTAACAATCCGGTGCCCGATGGGCGGCTCAAGGCTTTGGGAGAGATCTTCTATAACGATTACCAGCAGGCCCTTTGCGATTTGGTCTTGGACATCGTGCGGGAACAGCGTCCTTTCGACTTCCTGCCCCCAGATATCAACCGCTTTGCTCACATTGCCCGACGGGCTGACCTCACCCGCGAGCAGAAGTTTCAGATGGCTCTGGATTTGGCCAACCGTTACTACGAGCCCAGGGATCCCGATTAAAATCAAACCAGAACCCACAAGTGTGGTTTTCCGCTGGGGAGGTTGTGGACGGGCAAAGGAGCAGCAGCGTGGTTTCCGGCCCCGCTTCAGGGTGGTCCATAATCAAGCAGGCGCAGGGATCCTGCCAGGTGCTGCATTTGGCGGCGGGGGATCCCCTCTTGAGTCGGCAAGAGCATTGGGGGCCTTTTCCCGGCCAAGCTGAGGCGATTGGGCGGCGGGTTGGTCTGATCCAGGCAGGCAAATGTCAACCGGCTTGAAATGGCGCTGGTGCCACGATATTCGCGAGATCCCAGCAGGGGCCTGGCACGCCTTGCAAACGGAGCGCACCTCTCCTTTTTTGGAATACGAATGGTTGCACAGCCTAGAGAGCTCAGGTTGTGCCAGCCGCAGGACAGGGTGGCTGCCCTGTCACCTGTTGGTGGAGGCAGACGGCCAGTTGGTTGCTGCTGCCCCCTTGTATTTGAAAAGCCACAGCCAGGGGGAGTTTGTCTTTGACCAAGAATGGGCTGCAGTTGCCGGCCAATTGGGGGAACGCTACTACCCGAAGTTAATCGGCATGGCCCCCTTCACCCCGGCCACGGGCTATCGCATCCTCGTCCATCCCGAGTATTCGGAAGCAGAGGTGTGGTCGTTGATGCTGGCAGCCATTGACCGGTTTTGCCAAGAGAAGGATATTTCGGTGTTTAGCTTGCTTTATGTAGATCTGGACTGGCGGACTCAATTGGAGTCGGATGGATTTACGCCCCGGATCACCCACAACTACCAGTGGCACAACCCCGGCTACCGCTCTTACGAAGACTTTTTGAGCCAGTTCAATGCCAACCAGCGGCGCAACATCAAGCGAGAGCGGGCTGCAATGGAAAAAAGCGGCCTAGAACTCAAGATTTACACAGGAGAGGAGATCACGCCCCGCCTGTTGTCTCTCATGTACGACTTTTACAGCAACACCTGTGCCCAATTTTGGAACTGGAGCAAATATCTCAATCGCCGCTTTTTCGAGTCTCTCTATCCCAACTATCGGGAGCGAGTTGTGCTGGTGGCCGGGGAACGGAATGCAGAAATTGTGGGGATGTCTTTTTGTATTCGTAAGGGGGATCGCCTCTTCGGGCGCTACTGGGGTTGTCGGGAGGAGGTGAAGTTTTTGCACTTTAACGTTTGCTACTACGAGCCCATTGCCCTCGCCATCCGAGAAGGGATCCGCAACTTTGATCCCGGCGCAGGGGGATCCCATAAGATTCGACGGGGATTTCCGGCCACGCCTGTGTACAGCTACCACCGCTTCTACAGCCGAAGGCTACAACAGGTTTTGGTGCCCTACCTAAACCGGGTTAACCCTCTCATGTTGGCCGAGCTGGAGAACGTGAATCAAAACGAGGTTCCTTTTCGAGAAGATGTTTTGCCTTCTCTATCTGCTTTGACCAAGGAGTGAACCACTTCATTGGATGGGGTTTTCAATCCCGTAAGCAGTTGGCGGCTGACATGCTTTTTGCCTTGCTACAGCTTTTTCCGGCAATGCTGACTCCAGCCAACACGACCTGACCTATGGTTATAGTTATTTCGAATTTTGGCGAAACAGCCTAATGGAACATCCGATCCCTTCCGTCCTTCCTGATCCCGTCAAACCTGGGGATCTTTTGATGTTGGAGATCACGGCCCTGACCCCCCAAGGAGATGGCATTGCCCACACGGCAGGACTTGGACAAGGGCGAGTGGTGTTTGTGTCCCAGGCGGTGCCCGGGGATCAGGTGGTGGCCCAAATAACCGAGATCAAGCGCAACTACTTGGTCGGGCGAATTCGGTCGCTGATTTCTCCCTCTCCCCAACGGGTGCGACCAGCCTGCATTGTGGCGGACAAATGTGGTGGCTGCCAATGGCAACATGTCAGCTATGCCCAGCAATTGGCCACCAAGCAGCAAATCCTCAGGGATGCACTGGAGCGGATTGGCGGTCTGACTCTGCCGCAGCCTGTCCCTATTTTGGGATCCCAGCAGCCGCTGCGCTATCGCAACAAGGTCACCTACCCCATGGCCAAACCGGAGGGCCAGCCCTTGCGCATGGGCTACTACCAACGGGGCAGCCACCGCCTGGTGAACCTCAACCAATGCCCCGTGCAAGACGAGCGGCTGGATGTGTTCCTGAGGGAAATCAAGCGGGATCTCCAAGAAACGGGCTGGAGTGTCTACGACGAAAGTCGTCACCAAGGTCATCTCCGCCACTTGGGTTTGCGCATCGGTCGCCGTACCCGCGAGGTGCTCCTGACCTTGGTCAGTTGCAGTCGTCGCCTGCCCCATCTGGAAAGCTGGGCCGAACGCTGGATGCAGCGCTACCCTGACCTGGTGGGGGTCTGTCTCAATCTCAACTCGGCCCGCACCAATGCCATCTTCGGCCCGGAGACTGAGGTGATTGCCGGTCGGGGGTCTTTGCGGGAGGAATTTGCCGGTTTTTCCCTCTGGATCGACAGCACCTCTTTCTTCCAGGTCAACACAGAGCAAGCAGAAGCCTTTTTTACCTGGATAGCCGACCAACTGAACCTGCGGGGAGAAGAGACCATCCTGGATGCCTACTGTGGCATCGGCACCTTAACCTTGCTGCTGGCGCAACGGGCGAAACGGGCGATGGGGGTGGAAGCTTTGCCGGAAGCGGTGGCCCAAGCCCGCTACAATGCCCAGTTCAACGGTATCGCCTCAGCCCAATTTTTCCAGGGCACGGTGGAACAGGTTTTGCCGACCCTGCCCCCTGCCGACATTGTGGTGCTGGATCCGCCGCGGCGCGGCTGCGACCGCCAAGTGCTCGAGACCCTAAAGCTGCGACGACCACCACGCATCGTCTACGTTAGCTGTCACCCTGCCACTTTGGCGCGAGACTTGCAGATCCTACTGGCAGAGGGATCCTATCGCCTTACCCAATGGCGGGCGGCTGACTTCTTTCCCCAAACCGGGCATGTGGAGGGGGTGGCCTTTTTGGAGCGAGTTTGAAGAGTACGCACCCTGACCAAAAGGCGCGGCAAGCCCCGTCCTTCAGGGCAGGGAAGGATAGCGCGAACCGTAGCCTATATCGTTGTC
>NZ_JANSHM010000101.1:0-6000 GCF_047461635.1 Synechococcus sp. W55.2
GGCTTGCGACGGGGACACCTTGAGCTTGCAGGATATGGTCAGGACTTGGCTCATAAGTTCATTGTACTTCATCAAAGGGCATTCCTCCCGGCAGTGACCCTACGGGTACAGTGCGGGGCTCCTGCGATTTCTAGCTGAAGATGCCAGTGTTTCTTGAGGTTGGGTCCTTTCAAGACACCTCGACCCAACCTTTCGAGACCCCTCGGGATTGTTCGGTCAATTGCTGGCAGGAGTGGGGCGATCCACCACCGGAGCACCAAGGGAGTCGCCGCTATCGCAACCGCTCAAAAATAGGGCCAGCACCAGAAAGCAAACAAGCTGAGGGGCGCATAGTTTCCCATCTTAACAAGCTCAACTGCCTGTCCAGATTACCCCAGAGCCATTCCTCATCATCCTGAAGATTTCCTAAGGGACGGTGGGGATGGCCAGGGATCCCTCCAGAGCCAAGCGATCGCTGACGATAAGACGCCGACTCTCCAGCGTGATGCCGGTTTGGTTAACCAACATCACAGAAATCCACTCAGAACGGGGTTCTTGCGGAGCATCTGCCTGTAGGAAGATCCCTCCGGCCTGTAGAGGTTCGAGAGCAAACGAGGTCACCTCTGGGTAGCCCGCCCCGGCAACGGGTTGTTCGGCAACGGCGCCCAACAGCAAAGAGTGGGTGAGAGGCTCTGCCACAATCGCCTGCAGCGAATAGGTGGATCCCGGTTTGACCACCTCCGGCAGGTTCAAGGTGACGGTGGGAGGGGCAGATCCAGAGGTGAGGGTGCTGGCCTCCCGCAGCACTTCTTGGTCAATCAACAGCAGTTGTCCGGGATTGGCTGGATCCGGGCGATAGCGATTGCGCACCAGGGCAGAGGCTTCTACCTGAAAGTCCCCCCGCACCGAGGATTGGGATCCCTCTACTTGGCTGAGAATATCCGCAACAATCTCAGGGCCCACCTGCCGCCAGGAGAGGATCTGGGCCGAATAGGTGAGCTTGGGATGAGAGCTCCACAGCTTGCGGATGGCACCTTCCACCTCTTCCCGGTCCAGCCCATCTCGGTGGCGGAAGTCGGGGCTGTAGCCGGCCATCACCCCTGGCAAATCCCGCCGGTTGGCGGCGGCCACCTGCTGGCTTAGCCACTCCACCAGGGCGGCTGGCGGTGGGCTGGAAACTTGCCGCTGGATCCCACTTTCTAGGGGCATCGGGGCAGCTTGGGCCCAAGCCGAGGACTCCGTCCGGCTGACGTGACCGGCTGTCAATCCAAGGGGGATGCTCCAGCTCACGGCCAGAGCAAGGGGCCAAAGCAGTTGCGGAAAGTTAGATCGGGATTTCAAGCCATGGGCCTCCAGCCGGCAAATCTGGATCCCAGTCTAGCCTTAGGGCAGTTGGGATCCCAAAGTCCAGACCAGATAAGATCGATTGGAACAAGCTTTGGCTCATAGCGCCTGTTCTCCATGGCTCCCCAGCACTCTCCAGCTTTCTTGGCCCTGGTCAACGAGGCCAAAAGCCGCATCCAAGAACTGACAGTCGAGCAGGTCAGGCAAAAACAACTGCAAGGGGATCCCTTCTATTTTGTGGATGTGCGGGAAGAGTCGGAGTGGCAAGCCGGCCACGCTGCCGGAGCCATCCACTTGAGCAAAGGGATCATTGAGCGGGACATCGAGAGGGTGATCCCCGACAAAGAAGCGGAGATCGTCCTGTACTGCGGCGGCGGGTTTCGTTCGGCGTTGGCAGCCGATAATCTACAGAAAATGGGCTATCGTCGGGTGATCTCGATGGATGGGGGCATGCGGGCTTGGCGGGAAGCGGGTTTTCCTGAGGAGCGCTAAACCCAGGGGCGCTCTTGTTCTGATTGCAGCATTGGAAGCTTCCCTCTCCCCTTGGGACAAGGGCTAGGGGCAAGGGAAAACTTCTAACCTTGTCTAGAATGACAACAGCTTTGCCCTACTCCTGCCATGCTCCAAACCTTACCCCGCCTGGATGTTGCTGCCCGTTTGCAGCAGTTGCGCCAGCTTCTGCGAGAACAAGATCTGGATGGCTTTTGGGTTCCCTCTGCCGATGAGCATCTCAACGAGTATTTGCCGGAACATCGCAAGCGGCGTCAGTGGATCACAGGCTTTACCGGCTCGGTGGGGGATGCCTTGATCACCCGGGACAGGGCTTGGCTGTGGGTAGATCCCCGCTATCACGAACAGGCGGAGCGGGAGGTGGATCCCAATCTATTGACAGTGATCAAAGGAGGTCTGCCGAATCAGCCCAGCCTGATGGAGATTGTGGAAGAGCTGGGATCCGGCTTTCGCCTGGGGGTGGATCCCTTTACGGTGGCGGTGGCCACCTATCGCCAGTTGCAGGCCCATGCCCAAGCGGGAGGGGTGCTCTTGATCCCGGTCATGGAAAACTTGGTGGATAAGCTGGCTCAGGGATCCGCTCCTGTCGCTCCCTTTGACCGGCCCATTGACTCGGTACCCACCCACCTAAGCGGGGCCACCCCTGCAGAAAAGCTGGCCCAAGTCCGGCAGGAGATGCGCCGCAAGCGGGTGGGGCTGCTGCCCCTGACCAAATTGGATCAGGTGGCCTGGCTGTTTAACCTGCGGGGATCCGACATCCCCTACAACCCAGTGTTTTGGGCCTATGCTTTGGTCAGCCTAGATAGAGCGGCTCTATTCACAGATCTGGAGCGGCTCAGTCCCCCATCTTGGCAATTTCTGGCAGAAGCCGGGGTGGAACTCTGGCCCTACGAGACCTACAGCCAACAACTGCCCCAATGGGCCAAGAGCTACGCGCCGGTGGGCTTGGATCCCAAGCAGACCACCCAGGGCACCCAGGAGCTGCTGCAGGATGCGAGCTGCCGCGAGCTGGAGCACCCAGTAGAAGCCCTCAAGGCCGTGAAAAACCCCACCGAGCTGGAACAGATGCGCCTGGCCAACCGCAAAGCCAGCCGGGCCAAGATCCGTACCCTGGCCTGGATCGACCGGCAAATCCAACAGGGGATCCCCATCAGCGAAGCCGATGTGGCCGCCATCATGGAGGCCCATTACCGGGAGGAAGGGGAGTGGGTGGGCCTGAGCTTTAACACCATTGCCGGCGCCGGCGCCAACAGCTCCATCATCCACTACGGCACTCCGGATCCCCAAAAGCTGCTGCAGCCGGGCGAACTGTTTTTGTTGGACTCCGGATCCCACTACTTGGGGGGCACCACCGACGATACCCGCACCGTTTGGATTGGCCCGCAACCCGCGGATCCCTTGTGCAAGCGGCGCTATACCGAGGTGCTCAAGGCCCACATTCAATGCGCCCGCCAGATCTTCCCCCCTGACACCTATGGGGTCTCGTTGGATGGGATCGCCCGCTCCACCCTTTGGCAGGCCGGGCTGGATTACGGCCATGGCACCGGCCACGGTGTCGGCGCCTTTTTGAACGTCCACGAGGGGCCCAACGGGATCCACCGCCGCGCCAGCACCCCTCTCAAAGTGGGCATGATCAACAGCATCGAGCCGGGCTACTACCAGCCGGGATGGGGTGGGATCCGCCTGGAGAACCTCTACGAGGTGATTGCCATTCCCGAGCCCGAGGGCTGGATGGGCTTTCGCTCCCTAACTTGGATCCCTTTTGATGGGCGCTTGATCGATTGGGAACTGTTGAACGAGGCGCAGCGAGCCTGGCTGGACGAGTATCACCGGCAGGTTTACGTCATGCACTACGCCACCTTGCCAGAACAGGATGCCGCCTGGCTAAAATGCGCCTGCAGACTGAGCTGATGTACTCGCGCAAGCGTTGCGCGGCGATTACAAATCCCCTGGCAAAGAACGCAGGAAGGATCCCCGCAGTTGACCACATGCGGCATTGCCATCCAAACCACGGGTTTGGCGCACGGTGGCCCGCACCTGGTGTTGCTCAAGCTGGCGGACGAACGCTTTGACTCGTGCCGGGTGGGGGCGTTGATAGTCGGCTCCAGAGATAGGGTTGTAAGGGATCAGGTTCACGTGCAGTTGTACCCCTGACCGGCTGGCCTGCTGCAGCAATTGCGCCAGTTGGCGGGCATGAATGGGCAGGTCGTTGACCCCCGACAGCAGGGTATATTCAAAACTGACTCGCCGCCCGGTGCGCAGCATGTAGTCACGGCAATCCTGGATCAGAGCATCCAGAGGGTAGTGGGCTGCCGAGGGGATCAACCGTTGCCGCAGGTCTTGATTGGGGGCATGCAAGCTGACGGCCAGGGTAACTTGCAGATCCTGCTGCGCCAGCCAGGCAATTTGCCGGGGTACCCCCACCGTCGAGAGGGTGATATGCCGTTGGCCGATGCCGATATCTTGATTCAGGCTGCGGATGGCTTGTACCACCGTATCGCGGTTGAGCAGGGGTTCCCCCATGCCCATAAAGACCACATGGCTGACGCGACGGCCAAAATCTTCCTGCACCGTCAACACCTGATCCAGAATCTCGTGCAGCTCTAGGTTGCGCCGGTAGCCCATCTTGCCGGTGGCACAGAAATCGCAGGCCATCGGGCAGCCCACCTGAGAAGAGACGCAGACCGTCAGACGCTTGGCCGTTGGGATCCCTACCGTTTCGATCAACTGCCCATCCGCCAACCCCAGCAGAAACTTCACAGTACCATCGCGGGCCTCTGTCCGCTGCACAATGCGCGACCGTCCCACTGGGTAGCTTTGCACCGCCTCTCGCCAAGCCCTAGGAAACACCGTCACCTGTTCCAGGGAGCGGATCCCTTTTTGGTAGATCCAAGCATGCAGTTGTTGCCCGCGATAGGCCGGCTGTCCTTGGGCAACCGCCCAGTCTTTCAGAGCAGACAAGGATTGCCCCAGCAGGGGAATGGGTAGGGCCGACATAAATCCATCTCAAAAGCACAGGAGTCTGGCTCCTTCACTCTAGCCTGTCCCTGCAACCCAATCCCCTTCAAGAACTCCGTCCGAGTGGCGCGAACGGCCTCGTCGCCACAGGGTTGCGGTTCCCCTGCCCATGGCAACAACTCCGCCAGAGACAGGGCGGGTGACGGTAAGCAACAATGCTCTCTTAAATCCCTTAAATTCCCTTAAATCAAGTTGCCCAAGGGCTTTTCCACCCCGCACTCAAGTACAGGGCTACCAAGCTATTCCCTGGTGTAGTTTTGTAGAGTGTGTTATGGAGTGCGCCATCGGGACGGAGTCCCTGACAGTTGGACAAAGTCTGCAGGATCAGGAGCGCTCGATCTGAATCTTCTCGATTTCAATCCATTGAATCCATCTGAACCTATGTCTGTTTCCCCACAACTGGCTCAACTGGCCACCTGGATGGCAGGGCACTTCAACAACCTGCAGCAGGCGCTCGCAGAGCCCGTCTGGTTTGCCAACATTCATGTGTACCAATGCCCCTTGCCTTGGTCGGTGTTGCAGGGGGTGGGGTTTTACGTGGAGCAACTGTACGACATTTATCCTGAGCAGCCTTACCGACAGCGGGTGATCCACCTCTTCGATACTCCAGATGGGATCCGGATTCAAAACTATGCTCTGACAGCTCCTGACTCCTACAGGTGCGCCGGTCGGGAGTTGTTGCTAAGCAACGCTTACGCGAAGGGGAAATTGGCCGGTCTGACAGCAGCG
Organism: Synechococcus sp. W55.2; assembly: GCF_047461635.1. NCBI lineage: Bacteria > Bacillati > Cyanobacteriota > Cyanophyceae > Synechococcales > Synechococcaceae > Synechococcus > Synechococcus sp. W55.2. The sequence goes on from NZ_JANSHM010000101.1 coordinate 5,581, forward strand.
GAGTTGGAACTCTTGCCCGGCTGTGTCACCCAGGTGGAATGGACGGGATCCTGCTATCGGGGCCGCAGCCTGCCCGGCAAAGGCTGTATTGTTGAACGCAAAGGCAGAACCACCTATTTGTACAGCGAGTTTGAGATCGGAGCCGACTACTTTCACAGCTTGGATCAAGGTCGGGATCCGGAGACCGATCAAGTGATCTGGGGATCCCTATCCGGGCCTTTTCGGTTTGTCAAAAAACAGGATTTTTCCCAGTACCTACCCCGGTGGGCTGAAGTGCTGAACCATGAGGCTGCTGGAGCGACTGGTTGAGCGGCTGTGGGCGCTGGGGATCCCGTTCGCGTCGTCAGCTAGAAATCGCAGGAGCCCCGCACTGTACCCGTAGGGTCAGTGTCGGGAGGAATGCGGAAGTTACGATAGAAC
>NZ_JANSHM010000102.1:0-5437 GCF_047461635.1 Synechococcus sp. W55.2
CCCTTCCCCAGCCTCCCTGGCTACTGCCAGCTTGCAAAACAAGTCTAATCCACAGGGAACGGTGCATCGGCAGGCAGGATGGACTCCTGCACCCAGGAACCCCTGTCCACCGGCCAAGAGCAAGAGGCATCTGGATCAATCCGGTACTTGTAGGTTACCGCCAGCATAAGTAGGTTTTACTACAGATTTCGCTCAACAGATTTCGCTCAGAGGTATGGCGGGGATCCCTGTATCCCGGTGCTTACCCTGCGGGTAGAGTGCAGGACTGATTGCCCCTGCACCCCCGTTAGTTACCGCTAGCTACACCGCCGGGAAGCCCCGCCCTCTATTAGTTAGTGGCTAGTGAATAGTGAATAGTCACTATCCACTAACCACTATCCACTATTCACTATCCAGGGTGAGGGTCGGGATGAAAGGCGGGGACATGATGTTTTGTCCTTACTGGTGCCATAAAAAGTAGCGGGGTTTTATACACTGCCGCTATAGACATCAAGTACAGGGGCGGGGCATCCCGTCCTTTTCGCGTTAGCGGGACGTAGTCCTTAAGCCCAGGAAATGTCCTTTTTGCGCTAGCGGCGCGGAGCGCTAACCGGAGTCACTGGGAAGCCCGCACTCTCTCGCTTTAGCGGCGCGGAGCGCTTTGCATCAACATGAGTGCGGGAGTATGTCACTTAAAATGTAAAATGACTACACCAGTCTTGTTCAGCACCAATCTATTGGGTTAGCGCAACACCAGGGCTAGAGCAGTCCCTTGGGATCCCGTCTCGACCAACCGCAAGTCCCCCCCGTGGGCCTGCAGGATGCGCCTGGCGATATATAGCCCCAGACCTCCTGAGCCGGTTGGGTAGTGGTGGCCGGCAATGTGAATGGGCTGGGTCACGTAGGGTTGGGCCAACTCTTCTAGGGGAGCCGGCAAGCCGGGGCCATCATCCTGCACCTGGATCTGGTGGGGGCTGACGATTAACACCACCGCATGGCGTGCGTAGCGCAAGGCGTTGTCCACCAGATTCACCAGCGCCCGCTCCAGCTCTGCCTCATCGGCGTTGCCCCACCCTTCTCCTTCGACTCGCAGATCGATCCCCCGCTCCTGGGCCAGGGATCCCATGCGCTCGGCCACCTTTCTGGCCAGGGATCCCAGATCACAAGGCCGAGGATGCAACTCGATCTCTCCCCGCTCCAGGCGGTGAGCCTCCACCATTTTCTGCACCAGAGAGAGATTGTGTTGATTTTCCTGCAGGATGCGATCCAGCAGAGCGCGACGTTGCTCCGGCTCGAGCTGTTGATCCTGTTTAAAGGCGCTCAGCAGGTGCCCAAAGGCGATGAGGGGGGTTTTGAGGTCGTGAACGAGGGTAGCGGTAAAGGCTTCTCGCCGCATTTGATCGATCTGGATCTGGCGCAGCAACTGGGCAAAAGCCTGCCGCAAGATCAGGGCTTCCTGGGGATCCCCGGGGCGGAGCAGCAGATTCCAACGGGCGGGCTGGTTAATCAAGGTTTCCAAATGAGCCAACTCGCGGGCCAGCAGGGTGAGGGGGCGCAAAATCATGGAGGACAGAGCATAGCCCACCACCGCCGACAGCACCGCCAGCAACGGGATCCACAGCAGCAGCAGGAGGATCCCTTCAGTGCTGAACTGCGTGTCGGGCCAGATCCACTGCACCGACAGGATGAAAACCAAGTTGGGGACGAACGAAAGGCTGGCAATGACCAATGCCACCTGGGTGCGCAAGCTGTGGGGAAAGCGGCGGCGCCAAAACTCAAGTACGCGGAGTGGTTGCTGTTTCAAACTCGGTGCGCTCGCTTTGACAAGACCTGCTTAAATAATGAACCAATGGTACGGAAGAATGAACATCCCCTCACGGTCAAGGCTGAAGAGTTCTTTGATCCCAGAACGACCCTTGTGTTTTGAGCCACTTCATCCTTCTGAACAGGGGGGATGCTGTAGCCCCAGCTTTTAGGATACCCAACTGCCCCACTCTTTAGAGCTAGAGAAGCCGCGCCGTATTCCGGTTGGCAAAGCTGCGGACATCACAGCAAAGGCAGCTTGATCCCCGGGCGTAACCAACGTTGAGCAATCATAGTCGTTTCAGGTTAGGGTGAGGCGCCTGGGCCATTGAGAAAAGCCTTTGGCCGCATGCATTATTGCTCGGCAACGCTGACGCGACGACGCGACCAACGTTTTGGGTGTAGTGTCCCAGTTTGGGTCAAAGGACTACAAGTTCAACAGATCAAGATCGAGGGGCAGAGCGGAGCTCTCAAGCTCCTGAGGCATGAAAAAACCTCTGGGAGTCTGTCCGTGTTTCGACCCCAGAGGCTTCTTCTCTTCACTCCTCACCACTATTGAGCGTAGCCGCCCTTCCAAAGGCTGTCAAGCACTTTCCCATTGGGGTTGGCGTGTGGGAAATTGCGCTAGGGTGGCACTGCCGTACAGGATCATCTGCTGGGGCTGCAAGTTCACCCGGTCTACCCGCAGCTCAGTGCCTCGCAAGGCGAGCCGATCCAAATCCAGAAGCCCATTCAGGCAATCTACCAAGGCCCGGCTCAAGGCCAGCTCCTCTTCTGTGCTGCCTGCAAACACCGGATCTGTAAAGCGGATGCGACGCCGCTCCAGCACCTCAACTTGGGCGGAAAAACCGACGCGGAAAGCCCTGGCTTCTCCCTGCTGTACGTTTGCCTGGAATTGCAGTCGTCGCGCCGGGGTGATGCTGATATGGACGTGATGGAAGGATAGGGGGCTGCCATCCTGTCCCACCAGGGCCAGCCTGTTCAGCACAAAAGGTGTGTTAAACGATTGCGCCAGATCGTCTTCGCTCAGCACCACGCGCATTGTGGCCTGTACTGGCTGGCGCAGCTTGATCTTCCCCTGCCAAATTTGGCTGAAATCGATGGCCACCGCATTGCAGAATAGCTCCAGAGCCGAAAGCCTCAGGCCGTTGTACATCTGCAGATGCTGGCCCAACAGTTCAAAGCTGTCGATACGACCCTGCAACAATTTGGCAACAGGCTCCACTCGCACGCGCACCTCCAGCCGCTCTGCATGCTTAAAGAGGGCACGAATGGCTGCGCTTACCCCCCGACTGACCCAATCGACAGCCATGGGATTCTGGAGGGAAAGTTGGGGCAGGAGTCCTGTAGCCATGGGACAAGGTGAAGTTCGCCTACAGGGATCATAACCAACCATTAAGAAAAGTTACAACCTCCGCCGACGGAGAGGCTGTTCTCTCAGGGGTAGGTGCGTCCCTCCTGCATAGCCGAGCGGGCCACGGCTGCGATCCCCTGGTCGGTGGCACGGGGCAGATGAAAGTACCGTCCGCCCGCCAATTCCGCCAGCTCGGCGCTGAAGCCGGTGGTTACAAAGCGGCTTTGGGAATCGATCAAAAGCAGCTTCAACCCCAGGGCGCGGATGCGCAGGGCGATCTCCCGCAGCTCTTGCTTGAGGTCGATGGGATCCGCTCCCAACTGGCTTTTGCTGTCGCTCCGTCCCAAGGAGCGGCTGAGGGGAATGTTGGCCCGGCCATCGGTGAGAGCTACCAGCATCACCTGACCTACATCGCCAGCGGTGCGGGCATTGACTCCCATGCGCACGGCTTGGGTGAGGGCATGGGCGAGAGGGGATCCCCCGCCACAGGGCAGGGATTCCAGACGGCGGCGGGCCAGCTCGATGGAGCGGGTGGGGGGGAGCAACACTTCGGCAGTTTCCCCACGAAAGGCGATGAGGGCCACCTTGTCACGGTTTTGGTAAGCCTCGGTGAGCAGGCGCAGGGCGGCACCTTTGGCCGCTTGCATGCGGTTGAGGGCCATGGAGCCGGAGGCATCCACCACAAAGATCACCAGGGCTCCGGCCTTGCGAACCAGCTTTTTGGCGCGGATATCGCTCGGTTCCACGACGACGGCGCGTCCCGGTTGTCGCTGGCGGCGGCTCTTCTGGTAGGGAGCAGCGGCTCGCAAGGTGGCATCGACGGCAATGCGGGGGTTGGATCCCTGGGGCAGGATGGGCTTGATGTAACGGCCCCGGTCGGCGCTGAACACCAGGCTGCGGGATCCCGTTTTTCCCTGCTGGTTGAGGGACTGGGCAAAGGCCAGCAGGCGCGGGTCGAGGGCAATGCGCTCCGGCTCGAAGAAAAACTCTTCCGGCAGACTCAGGTTTTCCGGTTGGGGATCCGTTTCCTCTCTATCTTCCCCATCCTTGTCGGGATCCGGCGGCGGGGGATCCGACTGTTGGGATGGTGGCGGGGGGGGAGGCGGGGGCTGGTCGGGGTCGTAACGGGCGCGGGGCAGCAGCACCAGCTGCACGGCCTGCTGCAGATCCTCGGCCAGGAGGCGATCCCGCCCCTCCAGCGCCGCCAGGGCACAGGCGGCTCGCAGGGCAAATTGTTCTCCCCGGTGCCCTTGGACGTTGCCGCGGATGGCCTCCTGCACCAGGTAGAGGAGCTGTTCCCGCTGCGGCTTGACCTGGGGCAGCCACTCCCGCGCCAGGAGGATGCGGGTGCGGATTTCCTCCAGTTCCGCCTGGTGCTCGGCCAGGAAGGGCTCGGGAGCATCGACAAATTGCGTTGCCCGTTGGACAATTTCCCCTCGCTCTTCTAGGCTCAGCTCCTGCCCCACCGGCACCACCAGTGCCAGGCGATCCAGCAGGTGGGGGCGCAGGGATCCCTCTTCGGGGTTGTAGGTGGCCACCAAGAGAGGCCGGCAGGGGTGTTGCAGACTCAGCCCCTCCCGTTCCAGGCGGTTGACCCCATCCCCCACCACCGTCAGCAACAAGTTGACGATGGCGTCGTCCAAGAGGTTGATGTCATCCACATAGAGCACGCCCCGGTGGGCGGCAGCCAAGATCCCTGGCTGGAAGACCGTTTCCCCCTGCCTGATGGAGGCCTCCACATCGACGGATCCCAGCAGCCGATCTTCGGTGACGCCCAGGGGAACCTGGACAAAGGGGGGCGATATCACTTGGGTGGGCGGCACCTCTCCGGCTGGGTAGCGAGCCTTGGCCCAGTCGGACCAGGTATCCGGCTGCGCTGGATCGTCGTTGCAATAGGATCCCGCAATCACCTCGATGGGCGGTAGCAAGGCGTGGATCCCTCTGGCCAAAACCGACTTGGCGGTGCCGCGAGGCCCCACCAGCACCACACCCCTTAGGCTGGGATCCACTGCTGCCAGCAGCAGAGCCAGCTTGGCCGCCTGTTGCCCCACTACAGCGGTGAGGGGAAAGGTACAAGGAGCGGATAGAGTTGCGGATCCCATGGTTGGCGGGTAGGCTTGGCGAGCAACGGTTCAATCGAGCAGATTCGCAGCGGAGCGGGAGCTGTACACCCCAGTCTATCGCTTGAGTGCTCCGCACCGCCTTTGCAACTGAGATTTTCTGGGGAGCATGCCTCTAACCCCCAAAACCCTGAACTTTGCTGAATTTACTGAGCTTTAGGCGGTTTGGCAAAAGTCATTG
>NZ_JANSHM010000103.1:0-5290 GCF_047461635.1 Synechococcus sp. W55.2
CCACCAGGAAGGCTTCTCCCCATAGGCCCACAGCGCCCAAAACGCCAGCGTCACCGCCACCACCAGCGGCAACTCCAACATGTACACGTGGGCCAAAGCCGTGATCCCCGGATAGAGGAGCAGCAGCGCCGCCGCCAGCCAGCCCACTTCCCAGGAGCGATAGACCCGCTGTCCCAGCCGCTGGGTTGCCAGAACCAGAACCCCCAGCAACACCAAGTTGAGCAACTGCCCGTCCGCCCGGCTGAAGGGATGCAGAGCCGCCAAGGGGATCCCCAGCCAATAGGCCAAAGGGGGGTAGCGCTGGTTCAAATGCAAAAACTGCTGCCCCCACAGCCCATCCCAGCGAAACCGTCCCAGGTGAAGCCCAAAAGCCTGCGCCTGCAGCAGATGCTGCGCCTCATCCCACGCCGGCGGCAAGGGATCCGTGCAGTTCCAGATCACCAGCAGCAGCAGGGCCACCATCCCCAGCCCGGCCCACCACCGCAGGAAAGGGATCCCTGTCTGCCGCATCATCCTCTCTCCTCAGCTGTCCCGCCGAGATTCAGCAAACATTTGGGTGCCACCTGGCCTTGCCCCCCAGAGCTAAACTCAACCTGTGTCATTCTCAGCGCTCCTCCCATAGACCGAGAGCTTCAGCATCCCATGATCGCTCCATCTGCCGGCCCACAAGGGGTTTGGATCCTTGCGGATCAACTCCACCCACAGCAATCCGCCCTCGCTTCCCTCTCGACCCTATCCCCAGACCGAGTTCCGGTCATTCTCATCGAATCCCACACCTGGGCCAGCTCCCGCAACCACCACCAGCAGAAATTGGTGCTGGTCTGGTCGGCCATGCGCCACTTTGCCCAAGAACTGCAACAGCGGGGCTACCCAGTCACCTACGTGGAAGCCGACAGCTATGCCGAGCCCCTGCAAACCTGGGCCAAGCAACATCAACTGCAGCAGATCCGCCTCATGCAGCCAGCTGATATTCCCATCCGGGAGGAGGTGGAAAATCTGAGATCAACCCTCCCCTGCCCCCTCTTGGTTGTGGAAAACAACCACTTCCTCTGGAGTACTCGTCAATTTATCGACTGGGCCTCAGGTCGCAAGCGCCTGCTCCTGGAAGACTTTTACCGCGAAGGGCGCAAACGCTTTCGCATTCTCATGGACGGCCCCAAGCCCCTGGGGGGGCGCTGGAACTACGACCGGGAGAACCGCCATCCTCCCAAACCGGGAATGCGCTATCCTCGACCCCTCACCTTTTCCCCCGATGCCATTACCCAGGCTGTCATCGCAAAAGTTAGGCAACACTACGGCCATCACTTCGGATCCTTAGAAGGATTTGGCTGGGCCGTCACCCGCGCCCAAGCCCTGCAAGTGCTTGATCATTTCATTCACGAGCGCCTGCCCCACTTCGGCCCCTGGCAAGACGCCATGCAAGCCGGGGAAGACTTCCTTTTCCACTCGCTGCTTTCTCCCTACCTCAACTTGGGCCTGCTCACCCCCCACGAAGTCATCGCTGCCGTCGAACAAGCCTACCATCGCGGCGGGATCCCCCTGCCCTCCGCCGAAGGCTTCATCCGCCAGATCCTGGGCTGGCGGGAGTACATGCGCGGCTTCTACGAATACCAAATGCCCAACGGCTATGCCCAGAAGAACTTTTTTGACCACCGCCGACCCCTGCCCCACTTCTTCTGGACCGGCGACACCGACATGGCCTGTCTGCGGCACACCCTGGGTCAGATTCGCCGCCATGGCTATGCCCACCACATCCAGCGGCTAATGGTGCTCAGCAATTTCGCCCTCATCAGTGGCATTCAGCCCCAGGCAGTAGAAGCGTGGTTTCAGGATGTGTTTATCGACAGCTACGACTGGGTGATGCAGCCCAACGTCATCGGCATGGGCCTTTTTGCCGATGGGGGCATGCTCTCCACCAAACCCTATGCCGCCTCTGCTCAGTACATCCGCAAAATGAGTGACTACTGCCGCCATTGCCGCTACAATCCCAGCGAAAAGGTTGGCAAACAAGCCTGCCCCATCAATACGTTGTATTGGGACTTCCTGTTGCGTCAGCGATCCCTCTTAGCCCCCTTGGGCAGAATGAAATGGGTATTGATCCATTTGGATCGCATGGAACCGGAGCTGAAGGCCCAGATCCAGGCGCAAGCCGCTGCTTGGTGGGATCCCTTGCAATCTGCACTCGACGAACAGAGTCCATCTCATTTGCAATCTGTCTAAGCACCAGAAGATTAAGCATCCGGTAAAATTGAGGCACCCTCCTACCCACCTGTCGCTTTGTAAGGACTGCAAGCCATGAAATGTCCCCGCTGCAGCAAACAAGAAATCCGAGTTTTGGAATCTCGTTCGGCAGAAGGTGGCCAGAGTGTGCGGCGGCGGCGAGAATGCATGTCCTGTGGCTACCGCTTCACCACCTATGAGCGCATCGAGTTCATGCCCATCATGGTCATTAAACGGGATGGATCCCGCGAAAGTTTCAACCGCAACAAGATCCTGCAAGGGGTGATGCGTGCCTGCCAAAAAACCCCCGTCACCGTCAGACAGATGGAAGAGCTGGTCAATGAGATCGAAGAAAAACTGCAATTGGAAGATGCCCAAGAGGTAACCAGCCTGCGCATCGGCGAGATGGTGCTGGAGCGCCTGCAACACCTAAGTGAGGTGGCCTACGTGCGCTTTGCCTCCGTTTATCGCCAGTTTCAGGGTATAAAGGACTTTGTCAACGAGCTGGAACAGTTGGAACCACCTCTGCGACGGGATCTGGAGCGGCTGCTGCGGGACTCCTCTGCCTCAGATTCCGAATCTTCAGGCTCCCCGGACTTGGTGGGGGAGTATTCGTGACGTGGGAACGACAGCGCAAGCCGGCCCTCCCTGGAAGCAGCGGGGAAATGGCGCTTGTGGGCGGGAAAAATTGCTGTGAAGAGATCGCCCATTCCAAAGGCTTAGCGGTATGCTTGGGGTAGTAATTGCGGCTTACACTAACGCTAGAGCTGCACGCCTTTAGATTGCCGGTGTTCAGCACTATCCTTGGAGATCCCTGATATCTTGGATCCCTCTGTGTCAAGCTGTCCCAGCCCCCTGTCCTTCCGAGTCGATCCCAATTTATGCAATACGGTTTTCGGGGTTCTAGCCCCTCTGGCGCTCGCAACAGCAACAGTAACCCCAGTGGCTTTCGCTCCCCTGCCGCAATGGAGACGGGGCCAGGGGTGGTGCCGATTCAGGTGTATCAACAAGTGGCCGAAGAGTTGGAGTCTGCCCGTCAGCAGGTAAGCCTGCTTTCCTCGGAAAACCAGCACCTGCGCGCTCTGCATCAGCAGTTGTCTGGAGAGCTCGCTGCCATCACCCGAGAGTTCCAGGGGCAATTGGGCCACACCCTGAAGCGCCTGCAGCAAATCAGCCTACGGCTTGCTGACGCAAATGGCCAGGCTGCCCAAGTTGCTGCAGCTTCTGAAGCCTCTTTCCAACAGAACAGCCCGACTGCCAATCCCGGCCAACCGGAAGCCCCTCCCAGCTACGATTTTTTGAATCGCCTCAAGCGCCGACAGGCCCGCAACGAGACCCCCTCCTTCTCATCCAACGGCTTTGCCCCGTCCTCCTTTGATTCCCTTCGCCACCCTTCCACCCACACCTCTGCCGAGCCCTACCCCCGCACTGGCTACCAGGTTCCTTCCCTGGACGAGTTGATGCAGGATAGGGGCGGCCCGGATCCCTATCTCGGCGAGGCAGACTCCTCAGCCTATTCCACCGGCATTTATCAGCGGGTACGAGAGCAACATCACGGATCCCAGGGCTCTGCCGTACTTTGGATGGCCGCTGCAGTCGTCTTAGTCATTGGATCGTTTGGGTTGGGATTTGTAGCCGTACAGCCGTTTTTGCGCAACAACCCACCGCCCGTGCAAGCACCCTGAGAGCTATTCACAGGATGCTCCAAAAGCCTGCAGGCGGGGTTAGGATGCCCCCAATGCGCTCCGCACCACTGACGAATGACCAGGGGTTATATCTGTGATCCAGGCTGTCGCTGCTCCTCTGACGCCTAACACATTCTTCGAGCATATGCCCGACGAGGGCCGCTTTGAGCTGTGCAATAGAGTCACGGTCAAAATGCAGCCCACAGGTTCTCACAAGCAGGTGGCGAGCTTTTTGGCATAGCGGTTAGCGGTGCCCACGCGCAAATCCAGCAAGATCAAATCCGCTTTTTTGCCCACCTCCAAGCTGCCGATTTCCCCTTCCAGACCCAGACAGGCGGCACTGCCTTGTGTAGCCATCCACAAAGCCTGTTGCGCCGGCAGAGCAGCTCCATCCCCCGATCCCAACCGCTGCAGAAACACCGCCAACCGCATCTCCTCGATTCGATTTCTTCAGCCCCCACATGCACACAGTGGGCGGCCAAGGTCTGAGCACTCAGGGATCCCCAGCGTTTCAAACACTGCACCGGGGTCAATCCATAGCGAGCCTGTAGAGTTTCCACTCCCCGGCGAGTTTCCGCCAAGTGGGTGTGCAGCCCCACTCCATACCTTTGGGCTAGAGCGGATCCCTGGACAAAACTCTCAGGATGGCCAGAATAAGGAGCATGGAACGTAAACTACCCGACCCTGACTGCTTCGCAGTATAGGACAGGCTTTTAGTAGCCCTGCAGTTAGTAAACTAACCACGGACCTCTGGGCTGGTTTACGACAACCCCAATCGACCGTTACCAGTGCCCTAAAAAGCCGTTTCTGGTGTCCGCAATATTGTTATAACACAAAGCAAATAAAGTCACGCATTCCTCCCGACACTGACTTTATGAGTACAGTGCTGGGCTCCTGCGATTTCTAGCTGACCCAGATGTAAATTTGCCCCTCCCCGCGTCCATGCCAAACCTGGATCAAAGCCTCCGTGTCCGCCAGGGATTCTCCCACTCCCCTCGGTTCGTCGATCACCTGTGGGCTGAGGATCCCTCGTAACCCCGACTGCAAGCTCACTGCTGCTGCTAGATGTCGATAGATGCCAAAAGTAACTACGGATAGGGATCGTGAAGTTGGATTACATCCCCCCCTCTCCCATGCCGTACACGAAGACCGCTCTGGCAGAACGAGCCAACTGGTGTAGAGCAGGTAACATGGCAAGCTAATGGTCGACAAAACTGTTACCTCACTAGCTTGCCTTCACCCAATGGTGTCAGCTTTCAGGTAGAGAGGCTTGACGGAAGCCAACCCCCCTATTGATTGGGTTCCTCTTGATTGGGTTAGGGTGGTGGGCCTGGCACCGAGCTAGGTTGCCAGCAGGTCGCCCTGCCAGTAGGTTCGCCGCTGAT
>NZ_JANSHM010000104.1:0-5080 GCF_047461635.1 Synechococcus sp. W55.2
GATGGACTGACGCAGCTCCTCGATTTCCCGCAGACGGGCGGCGTTCCCTCGGCAGACTGGGTGCGGCTTTCTTGGATGGACTGACGCAGCTCCTGGATGGATTGGCAGAGCTCCCGGATTTCTCGGCTGTTGGCAGCAGTCTGTTCAGCCGTCCAAGCCAGCAGTTGTTCCACCCGGTCTAAGCGGTCTTGGCTCTGACTATTCACTCCGATGCCTCGCCTTGTGATGCAATCGATAAACTCCATCCGATTATAAGTGGAGTTAAGCTCAGCCAAACAGGATAGGGGGAATGGTCATTCCCAGAGCCGCCGGATTGGAGAGCGATGCAGCAACTGGTGGGCTTCGGCCAGCAACTCCGGGATAGGCAGATGTTCTGGGCAGCGGGGTAAGCAGTCACCGCATTCGGTACAGCGGTCGGCAAGTGACCCCGGAAACCAATGCCCAGCTTGGCCGAACATGTTGTAGCGGTACCGAGCAAACTCCGTCATTTCGTGGGCAATGGCCAAGTTGCGCAAACGCAGCACTTCGGGAATGTGGATCCCTTCTGGGCAGGGCAGGCAGGCGTAGCACTGGGTGCAGCGGCTGGATCCCAAGCGTTCCTGCTCGGCTTGGCGCAACCGCTCCTGAATCTGAGGGCCATCCACCCACCAACGGTCGGGATCCTGTAAAGCCGACAAGGCCACCTGTAGCTCCTCAGGATGAGTGATGCCCAGGCTGAGGGTGTGAACACGGGGATCCGCCAGCAAAAAACGATAGGCAAACTCCAAGGGGCTGAAAGGTGCACAGCACTCCTGCAGGTGTTGGGGCGGGCGATAGAGCATTCCCCCTTTATCGGCAGGAGAAATGATGAACACGCCCATATCTTGCTGGGCAGCCGCTTCTAGGGCCGGTGCATTGCGCTGTTGGAAAAAGTGATGGTGCAAATTAACAAAGTCAAAGCATCCTGTCTGGATGGCCTGCAAAATTAACTCCAGGGATCCATGGGTGGAAAAACCAATGTAGCGCACCCAGCCTTCCTGCTGGAGCTGCTGGAGAATCGGCAACCCTTTCTGCAGCACCCACTCCAGATGTTCCGGCAAGTTGATGCCATGAAAGGCAAATTGATCCAGGTAATCCACCCGCAGACGGCGCAGGGATCCCTGAAGCCGCTCTCGCAACCCATCTGTGGGAGTGAGTTTGCTGGTCAGAATCAACTGATGGCGTGAAAAGGGCAGGGTTTGCAAAATCTCGCCCAAGAGCACCTCGGCATGGCCATAAGCCTGAGCCGTTTCGATGTGGTTGATCCCTGCGGCTAGGGCTGTCTCAACGGTTGCCTGAGCTTGATCCCTGGGCACATTGACCAAGCGCATGCTGCCCAGAGAAAAAACCGAGACCAGCTGTTGGGTGCGCCCAAAGCGACGGTAGAGCATTGCGGCTGAGGTGATGCCAGCAACTCCCATCAAATCACCCCCCAGAGGCGGGAGACAGCTTCAGATGGCCGGGCACAGGCATGGTTTCCCTCAGGAGGGGTTTTTGCCCAGCAGTTCTGCCGCCAGCAGGATCGCCTGCTTGAGGCTCTCGCATCGGGCCACCCCTTGGCCGGCAATGTCGAAGGCGGTGCCATGATCGGGAGAGGTGCGAACAAAAGGCAACCCAATTGTCAGGTTGACTGCCCGGTCAAAAGCCAGCATCTTCACCGGGATCAAACCTTGATCATGATAGAGAGCCAAGTAGGCATCTGCCACAGTTGGGGATCCCTGGCCATGCCAGGCTTGCGCGGGAGCCAGCCACATGGTGTCGGGGGAAAGCGGCCCCCAAATTTGGGCGTGGGCATAGGTGCGCAGCAGCTCGGTCAGCCATTCTTTTTCCTCCGATCCCAGTTGCCCCTGTTCGCCGGCATGGGGATTCAGGCCGGCTACTGCGATCACAGGATCCCGGATCCCAAAGGTGTGGCGCAGGGATCCCACCAGCACATTCAGCTTTGTCCGCACCCGCTCTGGAGTCAGCACGGTGGGCACTTGGCCGAGGGGAATATGGGTGGTGGCCAGCAAAACCCGCATCTGCCAACCGCTGTGGGGGGAACGGGCAACAAACATCATCCCGTAGTGCTCAGACCGACTCAGCTGGGCCAAAACTTCTGTTTGACCAGGGAACCGATGGCCGGCTCGATGCCAGAGATACTTGGCGATGGGCGCTGTCACGATCCCCTGAAACTCGCCCCGCAGCGTCTGTTCGACTGCCGTTTTCAGGTAAACAAAACTGACCCCACCACTGTCAGCATCCCCTTGACCAATACAGCCAGGCTGTAACCGAAAGCCTGTGTCGCATTCCAGCATCGGGATCCCTGCCGGATGGGCCAATGGAGCCGGCGACCGATCTCTCAGCAGGCGATAGGTGGCTTCTAGAACCTGCCGATCCCCTACAACCGTGATGTGGGCGCAAGACTGCACCTCAGGATCCGCCAGCGCCTTGAGCACAATTTCCGGCCCAATTCCCGCGGGATCCCCCAAGGTCAGCGCCAGTTTGGGCCGTGGAATGCTCATGGTGTCTTTTCTTGAGAAGACGGACGATCCCCATGTTCCAGGGGAAAGAGAGTGCTGAGGAAAGCTGTGGGGAAGGTCGCCATCCCTTTGAGCAAGAATTCTGAGCTCAGCCTATCAAGTCAGCTGCAAGGGGATCCATGCCGGCAAAATGGTTTAATGAGGGTTTAGCGATATTGAACCTCTATGGCCGAGACATTCCTTTACAACGCCTTGCGTGCTGCCCTCGACGAAGAAATGGCCCGGGATCCCAACGTATTTGTTTTGGGAGAGGATGTCGGCCATTACGGCGGCTCCTACAAAGTCACCAAAGACCTGTATCGCAAGTACGGGGAGATGCGCCTGCTGGATACCCCCATTTGCGAGAACAGCTTCACCGGCCTGGCCATCGGGGCAGCCATGACCGGCTTGCGCCCGGTGGTGGAAGGGATGAACATGGGCTTTCTGCTGCTGGCCTTCAACCAAATTGCCAACAATGCCGGTATGCTGCGCTACACTTCCGGGGGCAATTTCAAGATCCCGATGGTCATCCGCGGGCCGGGCGGGGTGGGTCGTCAGTTGGGAGCAGAACACTCGCAGCGGCTAGAGGCCTACTTCCAAGCGGTGCCCGGGCTTAAGATCGTGGCCTGTTCAACTCCCTATAATGCCAAGGGCTTGCTCAAGTCCGCCATCCGCGACGACAACCCCGTTCTCTTTTTCGAGCATGTGCTCCTGTACAACTTGAAAGAAGATCTGCCAGAAGAGGAATACCTTTTGCCTCTGGACAAAGCCGAAATCGTCCGATCCGGCTCCGATGTTACTCTGCTCACCTACTCCCGCATGCGCTACCACGTGCTCAAGGCCGTGGACACTTTGGTGCAGCAGGAGATCGACCCTGAGGTGATCGATTTAATCTCGCTGAAACCTTTAGATATGGGAACCATTGCCGCTTCGGTGCGCAAAACCCATCGGGTGATCATTGTTGAGGAAGACATGAAATCGGGTGGCATTGGGGCGGAACTGACAGCTCGCATCATGGAAGAACTGTTCGATGAGCTGGATGCGCCGGTGATGCGTTTGGCTTCGCAGGACATTCCCACCCCCTACAACGGCACGCTGGAGGCGGCCACCATCGTGCAACCTGCAGATATTGTGGCGGCGGTGGAGCGGCTCCTCTACGCGGATTAGAACCCCCAAAAATCCCTACAAAACAGCGCCGAAATCTATCTCCCAGCAACTTGCAAAATCCTCAGGGCAACCTTGCTAAGATTTCCATGGCAGGGATCCGGGAATATGCAAGGCGTACTGCTGATCCTCTACATGTTGGTTGTCAGTGGCCTGATTGCCGTTGTTGGGGATCGGGTGGGCTACCGCATTGGCAAAAAGCGCCTTACCTGGTTTAACCTGCGCCCCCGCCATACCGCCATTCTGGTGGCCGTGGTGACCGGCGTGAGCATCTCCGCCCTGACTTTGGGCACACTGCTGCTCCTCAACCGCTCTCTGTCGGAGGCCCTGTTCAGCTACACCAACCAAATTGCCCAGGCGGAGCAAGAGCTGCGGGCCCTCAACCGCCAAAAAGCCCTCTTGGAAGCGGAAAATGCCGCTCTCAGGGTTGAGCGAGACCACCTCAAGGTGGATCTGGATCAATTTCGCACCCAGCAGTCGGCAGCCCAAACCCGCCTGAGCGAAGTGCGCGATCAGCTGGCAGTGGCGCTGCAGGAGCGGCAGGAGGCGGAAGCCAAGCTGGCGGCAGCCAACGAGCAACTGGCCAAGGTGCAGCCCAGTTTGGATCGAGCCCATGCCGAGTTGGAGGCAGTGAAGGCAGAGGTGGAGTCGGCCCGCCAGGTGATCGCCACCCTGGAGTCGCAAAAACAAGCCCTGCAACTGGATCGGGATCAGCTGGAGCGCTCCCTGGATGTGGTGCAGGCGGCCTTAACCCAACTGGAGAACCAGAAAAACCAGCTTGAGCAGGAGATCGAGCAGCTCAACCAATTGGCGGTGCGGCTGCGGCGAGGGGAACTGGCCATCTTGGCGGGGGAAGTTTTGGCAACGGGGGTTGTGGAGGCTCCAAGGGGGGCAAAACCAGAGGCGATCCGGCGGCAGTTTGAGCACCTTTTGGCCCAGGCGGAACAGCGAGCCCTTGCCCTTGGATCCCAGCCCATGCCCCCTCTGGAAAACGCGATCTTGATCCGCCGCGAGGATGCCGATCAAGCCTTGGAGAAGTTGCAAGAGCCCGGTAGCTGGGCGGTGCGCATTCTCTCTGTTACCAACCGGCTCAAGGGGGAGCCTGTGCCTGTGCTCGTGCAGATTTACCCCAACCAGCGGATTTTCGCCAAGGGATCCGTGCTGGCCCACGGGGTGATTCAACCGGGTTTGAGCGAAAATCAGATCCAACAGCAACTGCTGGGGCTGCTGAACCAGGCCAATCAGCGCTCGCAAGAGGAGGGGCTTCTCTCGGATCCCATCACCGGCACTGTGGGGGAGTTCTCCCAGGTCAAGTTTCTGGAGGTTGTGCAGCATCTCCGCCAGAGCACCACCCCTCTGGATGTGAAGCTAGTTGCCGACACCGACATCTACACAGC
>NZ_JANSHM010000105.1:0-4859 GCF_047461635.1 Synechococcus sp. W55.2
CTGAACGAGTTACTTGTCAAGGTTCTGGGGCGCCGGGGCTGGGTGGCCTTGTGGCGCTTTACTACCCTATCCCCACCCCCACCACCCCGTCAAGATATCTAACCCAAAATTTTTGGCAAGTTTTTGGCGAGAATAGCAGGGAAAAGAAGAAATAAAACTGTTTGAATATTGACATTCTGACTGCAGAGTTAATAAGATAGTTGCGAGGGTCAGGTTTCGGAGAAACTGTGATGCTGACTTTGCGCAAGCGGGAAGAGAGGGGTCATGTCAAGCTCAGTTGGCTTGGTACTTACCACTCATTTTCTTTTGGAGAGTACTACGACCCTCGCTACATGGGCTTCCGGGCTTTGCGGGTGATTAACGATGACCGAATCAGCCCGAGTGCTGGCTTTCCGACCCATGGGCACCGGGACATGGAGATCGTTACCTATGTTTTGGAAGGGATCCTTGAGCATAAAGACAGCTTGGGCACGGGATCTGTGATTCGTCCTGGTGAAATTCAACGGATGACGGCAGGCACAGGGATCCAGCACAGCGAGTACAATCACTCGGCGGATGAGGAGGTTCATCTGCTGCAAATTTGGATTTTGCCGGAGCAGGAAAACCTGGAGCCCAGCTATGAACAAAAAGCGACGGGTTTGACAGAGCATCCCAATGAGTTTTGTTTAGTTGCCTCTCGAGATGGGCGCCAGGGATCCGTGATTGTGCATCAGGATGTGAATCTCTACGCGGGGTTGATTGAGCCGGGACACACCATCTGCCAATATTTGGATGAGAAGCGCTACGGATGGCTGCAGGTGGCTCGCGGCAATGTGACCCTGGATGGCTTGTTTTTGCGAGAAGGAGATGGCGTGGCTATTGCTAGGGAAAGCGAGCTCAACCTTTTCAGTGAAGAAGGGGCTGAGGTGCTGCTGTTTGATTTGGCCTGAGGATGACTTTTGGCTGAATTCTGGCTGTTTGCCTTGAGCTTATAGTCGTTTTAGGCTGGGGTGAAGCGACTGAACTGCTGAGAAGAGCCTTCTGGCTCCGTACATTCAACGTTTTAGGCGCGGGTGCAGTGTCCTAGTTGGAATCGAAATGACCATAAGTCTTTTGGGATCTCAACTTTTTCTTCTGCTTTCAAGTACTTTCAGGAGGAGAAGTGGATCCCTTCTTCGAGGTTTTGCTGAGTGAATTGAGAAAGAACTTGCTGCCAAAGGTGGCCAGTCTGGGATCCCTTTCCCTTGACGTGTAGAAGGCGGGCTCCTTCCTGCTGGGGATGGGGCTGTAGGCGCAGCCAGAGGTAGGTCGCAGGCAGATGGCGGAGGTACTGGGGCCACTCAATAGCGGTGATCCCACCTTGGCTCCAAAGTTCTTCTAGCCCTAGGTCTTCTAGGAGTGTGGATTCTTTCCCACCGGCGCGAGCGGCAGAAGAGGTCTCTAGGCGGTAGAGATCGCAATGGAAAAGAGGGATCCGTCTGGTGTGGTATTCCTGCACCAGCACGAAGGTGGGGCTGTCGATGGGTTCAGGGATCCCCAAGCCCTGCCCTAGTCCCTGCACAAAGGTGGTTTTGCCGCTGCCCAGATTACCTTCGAGAAGAATGACCAAGCCGGAAGTGGAGCCGAGGCTGCGGCTGGGAGGGGGAGATTTTTGTTGACCTGAAGGGGCGAGGAAGCCAAGGGCGGCTTGAGCTACGAGGGCCCCTAGTGATTGGGTAGCAGCGGCGGATGGCAGCAGCAGAGGGGAGGCTTGCTGCCAGAGCTCTTCATTCTGTTCGCTGGCCATGGCTTACAACTCCTTTGGGGCGGGGATCCCAGGCGAGGAAGTTGCCTCGTTTGGGTGAACAGAAACGCGTTTGGGAGCTGTCAAGATTGCGGCCAGGCCTGCTCCAATGAGCAACAGGCTCACCCCCTGCGCCACCCGCAGGGATCCCAGCATGAGGCTATCGGTGCGCAGGCCTTCGATCCAGAAGCGCCCCAGGCTGTACCCCACCAGGTAGAGGCCCAAGAGGGTGCCGGGGGGAAGCTGGCGCCGGTAGCTTAAAAAGAGCAGGAGCCCGAAGAGACCAAAGTTCCAGAGGGATTCGTACAAAAAAGTGGGATGGACGCGCGATCCATCAGGCAGCTGCAGTTGTACCCACAGAGGGCTATCCGGAGGCAACACCTTTCCGTAGGCTTCGTTGTTGAAGAAGTTGCCCCAACGTCCGATCCCCTGACCAAGGCTGAGGGAGGGAACAAGGCAATCGGCTAGCAACCAAAAACTCAGCCGGTGCCGCCGGGCGAACAGGTAAAGCGCCGCACTGCCGCCGATCAAGGCACCGTGAATGGCAATGCCCCCCTGCCAGAGGGCCAAGACCTGCCACCAAGGGCCATCTCGATAGCGCTCCCATTCAAAGACCACGTAATACAGACGGGCAAAGGGCAGGGATCCAACCACCAACCACACCAGCAGATCAGGCATGGAACTGGGGGGAAGGCCACGCCGAGCTGCCAGATGGCGAGCTAGGAGCAAGCCCAACACCATTGCCAGGCCGATCAATAAGCCATACCAGCGCAGGCTGAGCGGCCCCCAACTAAACACAACCGGGCCGGGGGATTGTAAGACCAAAGTCATGACCGTGGGGACATTCCTGAGCAGATCCCTTTAGCACACTCTACTCGCTCTGCAAGGCTGTGCAGAAGACCTGCCCTCACCCCCAGCCCCTCTCCCAGAGGGAGAGGGGAGTTAGGAACCGAGGCAAGGTACGAGCTGACTGCAGTTGGAGGGAGAGGGATCCGCTCAGAGCAAGGCGACAATGTTAGAATGCAGGCTCGATTTTCCACCACGACTCCTGGGGGGGATGCGGGTTATGGCCCGGAAAGCCGCTGCTGTGAACACTGCTGATGACTCGGACAAATTGAAGTCAGAAAAACGCAAAGCCCTGGAGCAGGTGTTAAGCCAGATCGAGCGGAATTTCGGCAAAGGGGCAATCATGCGTCTGGGAGATGCCACCCAGATGCGGGTGGAGACCATACCCAGTGGGGCCATCACCCTCGACTTGGCCTTGGGCGGAGGTTACCCAAAAGGGCGGATTATCGAAGTCTTTGGGCCGGAATCTTCTGGGAAAACTTCAATTGCCCTACATGCCATCGCCGAAGTGCAAAAACAAGGGGGGACGGCAGCTTTTGTGGATGCGGAACATGCGCTAGATCCCACTTACGCAGCAGCTTTGGGGGTTGATATTCAAAACCTGTTGATCTCCCAGCCGGACACGGGGGAGGCCGCCCTGGAGATTGTCGATCAGTTGGTGCGCTCGGCAGCTGTGGATATCGTGGTGGTGGACTCGGTAGCAGCGTTGGTGCCCCGGGCTGAGATCGAAGGGGATATGGGAGATGCCCATGTGGGATTGCAGGCGCGCCTGATGAGCCAAGCGCTGCGCAAGATTGCCGGAAATGTCAGCAAAACCGGATCCATCGTTCTTTTCTTAAACCAATTGCGCTCCAAAATTGGCGGCATAGGCTATGGCCCCCAGGAGACCACCACCGGCGGCAATGCCCTTAAGTTTTATGCGTCGGTGCGGCTAGATATTCGCCGCGTTCAAACCCTGAAAAAAGGTGCGGAAGAATACGGGATCCGAGCGCGGGTCAAGGTGGTGAAAAACAAAGTTGCCCCCCCTTTCCGGCGGGCAGAATTTGACATCATTTTCGGCCAAGGGATCTCCAACATCGGCTGCATTATCGATCTGGCCGAGGAGATGGGCATTCTCAAGCGCCGCGGCTCTTGGTACAGCTACAAGGAGGAAAATGTTGCCCAAGGAAGGGACAATCTGGTTGTCTACTTGAAGGAAAACCCAGAGCTCCTAGCGGAGGTGGAAGCGGCTGTGCGGGAGAAACTTTCTGCGGGGGTGACGGTTTCCGCCAGCCGGCCGGCAGCGATGGAGGAGGGAGAGCAGGAAGAGAATGAGGATGCGGTCTTTGTAGAGGAAGAGTTCTGAGGGAGCAGCTAGCTGTTCAGGGAGCGCTTCCTGAGCGAGATCGCCGCTGGCGCAGGGCCTCGTAGAGCAACAACCCCCCCGTCATAGCGACGTTCAGAGATTCGACACCCTCGGCCATAGGGATCCGCACCTGGGCATCGGCCTGTTGGATAGTCGCTTCCCTCAGGCCAGCCCCTTCGTTGCCCAGGAGAAAAAGGGTAGGGCGGGTGAGATCTTGATCCCAGTAGCAGTTTGCTGTGGGGGAGAGGGTAGCAGCCAAGACTTGGATCCCGTGGCAACGGCAGCTCTGGATCCAGGCGGCTAGGTCGGGCACGACTTGGGGCGGACGGCGAAACCACTGGCCGGCAGAGGCCCGCAAGACTTTGGGGTTTTCGGGATCGACGCTGTCTGCGCTTAGCCAAAGGCCGTCGGCTCCTGCGGCGGCCACGACTCGGATTAGGGATCCCAAATTGCCTGGATCTTGCAGCGTTTCCACCACAAGGCCCAAACGTAACTTGGACAGGGGGGGAGAGGAAATCTGCCAACTGACGGCCACGGCCACAGCTCCTTCGGGAGACTCGGTGGTACAGAGTGCCGCCATGACTTCTGGGCTGACGGGTTGCCGCCGTAGGCCCTTGGGCAGATCGGCCAGCAGGTGAGGGTGACGGCTGGCCCAGTCGGGCGTGTAGCAGAGGGCTTGCAAAGGCCAGCCAACTCGCAGGGCTTCTTCGATGAGGTGGGATCCCTCCACCAAAAAGGCGCCCTGTTCCCGCCGGCCTTTGCTGCGGTGCAACTGCCGCAACTTGCGGATCCAGGGGTTTTTCGGACTGGTCAGCAGCTCAGAAGCCATGTGGCAATGGTTAAGGTACTCCCCAAGTCTTCGGCGTTGCTGCCCTCACCCCCAGCCCCTCTCCCAGAGGGAGAGGG
>NZ_JANSHM010000106.1:0-4048 GCF_047461635.1 Synechococcus sp. W55.2
TGTACTTCATCAAAGCGCATTCCTCCCGGCACTGACCCTACGGGTACAGTGCGGGGCTCCTGCGATTTCTAGCTGACAGAAGAGCGCTGCCGTGGGATCCCCATGGGAAGTAGCGGAGGTTTGATTGATAAGGAATGCAAAGAAAACGCCAAAAACTGTCACTCGATCTCGGGAAAAAGCTGTGTGGATGGGGATATCCTGAAATAGGCAGCAACAGATTCCAGTGCAAAGTTTAGCTGTGGCTCGCTGGCCGATGGGGTAGTCGTTGGGCCGGGGGTCAGCCCAGAGGGTCAACATGGAAAGGCGGTCTTTTCTGCAAAAACTCCTCCTGGTTGCTGCCGGTCTTGGCCTATCCCCTGGCTGGTTGAGGGGCCGGGCTGAGCGATATGGGCAAGCTTTGGCGGCTGGCTCCCGCAAGCTGGCTGTTCTCATCGGTATTAACCGCTACCTTGGCGAGGGATCCGCGCTACAAGGGTGTTTGACAGATGTGGAGTTGCAGCGGGAGCTACTCCTCTATCGCTTTGGTTTTGACCCGGCAGACATTCTCACCCTTACCGATGGGGCAGCCACGCCGGCTGGGATCCAATCGGCCTTTGCAGAGCACTTGGGGGGTCAAGGTCACACGGCTGAAACGGTAGTGGTGCAGTTTAGCGGCTATGGCCAGTGGCGGCTGGGATCCGCGCCCAACTGTTGGCAGCCGGTGCTGCTGTTGTCTGGCTCTGAGGGAGTGGCAGCAATGGAGCTAGACAGCTTTTTCCGGCTTTTGGAAGGCTTGGGCACTGCCCAGATCACCACCCTTCTGGACTGTGGCTTTACCTATGTCTCGCCGTCGGTGCGAGGCAACTTGCAACTGCGTTCCCGTCCCCCAGCCGCGATCTCGGACTCCAAGGACTCCGTCCCGCTGGCGCGATCGGAGCCGCAGCGGGTTTGGCCGTCTCCGCCCAAGGGCTTGCTGATTTCGGCCACCACCCCGCAAGACTTGGCAGCAGAAGCCGCTTGGCCAGGATTCTATGCTGGGGTACTCACCTATCTGCTGACGCAGTACCTGTGGGAAACCACGCCTGCCACTCGTCTGCTGGTGGCCTTTAACCAAGTGGTTAGCCGGCGAGAGCTGGGCCTATTCGCCTGCCAACGCCCCACCTTGGAAGGCAAAGACACTGCTCGACACATCCACCCCTATTTTCTCATGCCCACACCGGCAGGGGTCAGCGGGGTAGTTCAAGAAGTGAAGGGAAATCGGGCTCAGGTGTGGTTAGGCGGGATCCCATCGGCGGCCCTGTGTGGTTTGCAGCCGGGTACTCTTTTGGTTCCCATTCCCGCCGATCCTTCCGCCTCTTCGCCGACGCCGCTGCTCATGCGTTCTCGCAGTGGGCTGTTGGCTCAGGTTCAGATGGCCAGTCCGGAAGGGCAGCTTCCCCCTGTGGGCACACCTTTGCGGGAGCAGCTGCGCGGCCTCTCCAGCACGCTCAAGCTTTTGGTTGGCCTAGAGGAGAACCTGGGCCGCATTGAAAAGGTGGATCTGACCAATGCCATTGCCGGCTACAGCTGGATGGAAACGGCCAACCCCCGCGAGCGACAGGTGGACTGTTTGTTGGGCCGCATCACCCCGGAAATGGCCACTGCTTTTAGGACTCCGTCCCGCTGGCGCGAACGGTCGGATACCCTGCTCAAACCCCTGGAAGTGAACAGCTACAGCCTGTTCTGGCCGGGGCGAGAATTGCTCCTGAATTCCTGTGGCCCAGCAGGAGAGGCTGCAGCAATGGCCGTCCAGCGGTTAGCTCCCCGTCTTGCCCATCTGCTGGCTGCCAAACGTTTGCGCACCACTCTCAATGCTGTTTCCTCTTCCTTGGCGGTGGTGGCGGAGTTGGCTGTCAAAGGTAGAGCTGCCAATCGCGTCAGCGGGACGGAGTCCTTAGCTCCCTCGTTGGCGGCACGCCTTGTCCAGTCCGCAACTTCCGCTCCTGCTGAGGTGGGTATGCAGCGGTTTACGCGAGGGGATCCCTTGCATCTCACCCTTTGCAACAACAGCGATCAGCATCTGTTCGGCTACCTGTTGCTGATCGACCCGACCGGACAACTGCACCTGCTGGCTCCCCTGCCTCAGGACAACTTCACCACACCTCTTCGCTTGGAAGCCAAGAGCAGTTTAACTTTGCCACCCTTGCCGGAGGTCGATGGCGAGCTGCGCTCTGCTGTGAGCTCTGACTTGCTCACCTGTCATGCCCAAGGGCTGACGGAGCTGTTGTTTGTGGCCAGCACCCGCCCCCTGTCCGCCAGCTTGGAAGCCCTCAAGGCTATGGCCCGCAAACTGGGGGTAGCCCGTTCGCCGATGTTGCTCAATGGGCCGCTGGAATGGACGCAAACGCTCCTCGAGGAGTTGACTCAGCGTGCCTCCGATCGCGCCAGCGGGACGGAGTCCTTAGGGGATCCCGACTTGCGTTGGCTGGATCCCGCCCAATCCATCACGCTTTCCCTCACCTATCTCCTGGTCTAGCTCAGCAGCAGGGCAAACAAGCCACAGAGGGCAATACCATCGAAAACCCCGGCCCCGCCAATGCTGAGAATGCCTGAGCAATTGCGCCGCAACACCTCCGGCAAGTGCAGGAGATCCGCCCCGATAAGGGTACCCAAAACCCCGCCGGCAAAGGCTACCGCTGGCGCCTGATCCCCAGCCCAGAACAAAGCGGCCAAGGCTGCTGTAGCTGGGGCAATTAGAGGATTCATCTGAATGCCGATCCCCGGCACCACGTGGGAAGCATAGTAGCTGACCAAGGTTACCAGCGCCGTTACCGCCAGGATCAGCACGCTATCGGCCCGCCCAAATTGGTATAGGGCCAAGAGCACCGGGATCAGCCCCCCGCCCACGTTTAAGGCAATCACCGTCTCCTGGGAAAGCTTGGTCAAAGGGATCCCCCAGAACTGCCGCATCCACAAGCTAGCTAGGTCTTCTACCAGCGTCACCTCGCATTTCACCCGATAGAGGGGAATATTGACCGAGCTGCCCACCAGGATGGCCAGCAGCAGTAACAGCGCTCCCTCCCGCGAGAACCCCAGCTTTCCCACCGCCAGCGCCACCACATCTACTGCCAGCCCCAGCCAGAGGAAAGGCAGCAGCAACACCAGCATGAAAAACAACAGCAGCGAGACCGGCAGGTAGAACATGGCAGGGATCCCAACTTTTCTTCAGCCTATCAGGACTCGGTTCAACTTTTCTCAGCTGCGTGCCCCCTGAGAAAGTAAGGACTCCGTCCCGCTGGCGCGATAGGTTTGCAACTAAACTTTATTCGTTTCAGGATCTCAAAGGCCAAAAATGAGGTTGCGAATATCCCGATCGCGTTAGCGGGACGGAGTCCTTGAAATATTGCGGCCAGCCCTCCAGTCGCCAGGAGTTTTAGCCATAACGATTTGATAGCGCGGATCTCCATAAAACCGAATTTTGATGTGATTAGATTCTTCAACAGTCTCGAAGCAAAGGTCGCGCAGATACTGTTCAGTATGAATGTTCCACTTGCGGTAGTCTCTGAAGATGTAGCCCTACAGGACAGGCCGGCAGAGGTGCTGCAGATCCTGGGCTAGGCATGGCCCGCTACTACGGGAATGGGGGGATGCCTGCTGGCGAGACTCCGCCACACCAGGGATCCCAGCCCAACAGCCACTCTGGTCGCAGGGACGCCGTTCCCCAAGGCGCGGCAAACGAGCCCCAGCAGGACAGACCACAGCAAAACAACCAATACCCACAAGACTAGACCCAACAGCGGGCCCGCCAAGCCTGCTTCCAGATTGGTCAAAAACTGAAGGCCACCATCACCAACATCAAGGGCAACGAAGTTACTTTCCAGATTTCGGGCCCCGACATCAAGCTCACCCCAAGGGAACCCAAACAGGCGGGCTCCCTCTCGGTGGAGCAAGAGGTAGAGGTGAAGGTTCTGGGCCTTAGAGAAGATAAAGGACTCCGTCCCGCTGGCGCGATGGGTTGTGTTGATCTTTCATTTGAGCCAAAAGAGAGCACTGACGAGATAGAGAAAACTCAAGAAGTTCCTGGCCAATT
>NZ_JANSHM010000107.1:0-3477 GCF_047461635.1 Synechococcus sp. W55.2
CTTTGCTTTGGCTACCATGTTGGCAGACTCGAAAGTAAACA
Source organism: Synechococcus sp. W55.2 (assembly GCF_047461635.1). Classification (NCBI taxonomy): domain Bacteria; kingdom Bacillati; phylum Cyanobacteriota; class Cyanophyceae; order Synechococcales; family Synechococcaceae; genus Synechococcus; species Synechococcus sp. W55.2. Next base: position 42 of record NZ_JANSHM010000107.1, read on the forward strand.
GAAAGATCAACTGGTAGTAATCCGTACTGAACATATATTTTCAGTATAGTTGAGCTTATTATTGACTAGAGTCATGCTCCTGACCGTCCTGAAGACTTCCTTCCAGATTACCCTGGCTCCCCTATCCATCGACCGTGTCCACCAAGAGGCCTCCCATCCGGGCAATGGGGCCGTGGTGGTGATGAGCGGCACTGTTCGAGACAACACCAATGGCCGCCCTGTCGATTACCTGGAATACCAAGCCTACGAGCCCATGGCTCTGAAGGTCTTCGCCGATATTGCCCGACAAATTCAGCAGCGCTGGCCAGATGCCAACAGTGTGGTCATCCACCACCGCATCGGCAAGCTGCGCATTGGCGAGATCAGCGTCTTGGTGGCGGTGGGCACCCCTCATCGGGCCGAAGGGTTTGCTGCCTGCCAATTTGCCATCGACACCCTCAAGCACAACGCCCCCATCTGGAAAAAAGAATACTGGCGAGATGGCACCAGCGCCTGGGTGAGCCTTGGCGCTTGCGAGCTCTCTTCAGAAAGGAGGTAGATCTCTTTAGACCATACCCACTTGCTCGGCCAAGCCCAACTGCTGACGAGCCGTTTGGCAATCTTGCTGAATTTGCTGAATCAAATCTGCCACCGTGGGAAATCTCCGCTCTGGGCGGATAAAGCCCCGTAGCGCCACCCGCACCTCTTGCCCGTAGAGATCTCCTGTCCAATCCAATAGATGCACCTCGACGGTGTGCTGTAAACCGGCAAAGGTGGGCCGATGGCCGATGTTCATCACCCCAGGCAGAGCTGCCGCAGCAGCAGGCACATCCACCCAAACGCTGTACACCCCATCACGGGGCAAAAACTTCTCCGGAGGCAAGCGGAGGTTGGCGGTGGGAAAGCCCAGTTGTCGGCCCCGCTGATCCCCTTGCACCACCTCTCCCATCAGACGATAGGGGCGACCCAAGAGCGCTTCGGCAGTGGACACCTCCCCGGTCGCCAGGGCAGCTCGAATGCGAGAGCTGCTCACCCGTTCCCCGTTCAGTTTCGCCTCCGGGATCACCTCCACCGGAATGCAGCGCTCGGATCCCCAAGCCTGGAGCGTTTGGGCGTTGCCGGAGCGACGGTGACCAAAGCAAAAATCCCAACCGACGCTGAGATGGCGAACGCGCAGGCCCTGTTCAAGTACCGTTTGGATAAACTCTTGGGGGGGCTGGCAGGCAAATGCAGGGGTGAAGGGGAGCAGTACCACCTGCTCAAAGCCCATTTGCGCCAACAGATCCAGCTTTTCGGCAGGGGGAGTGAGCAACAGCTGAGGCCGCCTCGTCAAGACTTCCTGTGGATGGGGATGAAAGGTGAGGACAGTACGTACCCCCTGAAGAGAATCTCGAATCGGCTGCAGCACCTTCTGATGGCCCAGATGCAAGCCATCGAAGTTCCCGATGGCCACAGCGGTGGGTCGCAAGGTTTGAGCCAGATCAGAAGTGATGTGCACTGTCCGGGATCCTAAAAACAGCCAACCAACTGCCTACCCCAGAGGCCACAGCAGGGCCACCAACCCACTCAAGCCCACTACGCCCCACAAGCTCCGTCGCAGGCGCTGCAACACAGGATCAATCTGATACCTGACAATCAGCCGATGCTGAGCCAGCTCCTCTTCTGACTTGGCATACATCGCCCCATCGTACCAGCCACTTTCTTCATAGGGAATCTGGGCTTGTACCAAGCGCCGCCGCACATAAGCCCATCCCAAGTAGAGATGGAGCAACACCAGGCCGAGCAAGACATTGGCCCCCAGCACCGACCCAGAGACAAAGTGGCCCCAATCTCCGGCAAAGCTGCTCCAAACCAGCGGGGAAACCGCCAGCACAACAGCTCCCCAAACCCCAAAGATTCGTTTTAAGTAAGGGATCCAGCCCAAAGCAGGCCAGGAAAAAGGAAAGGCTTCCCTCAGCTCTGCATATTGCCGGAGCGGCTGTTGCTCAGCGGGAATGGGATGGGAGGGATCCAGCATAGACCTTAACGTATCTACACAAAATGATATCGGTCGGGTTGGCCCCCCGCCAAGCCCATCCTCAGACCTCCATCTCTCGACGAAGACAGCCTAGAAATCCAGCCCAGGCATCTTCCCGATCAACCGAAGGGGAGCGGGGTATCGTATTTATTAGCGGGGTATCGTATTTATTGAAGTGTGGTCGCGTCTAGAATTCATCTCATCATGAGCGTCACGAGCGAATCTGCCGCCACTGCCGCACCCTACGTGATCTTAAAAGAGCCGGATGGCAGCCAAAGAAAACACGTTCTCTCGGGAGCAACCGCTTGGACCCTAGGCCGTGATGAGGACAACGCCATCGTCTTGAGCGATCCCAGCGTTTCCCGCCAACATGCCCTGCTGCAATACCTCGACAACAACAGCATCTATCTCATCGATCTGGGCAGCCGCAACGGCTCGTTTGTCAACAATCGCCGCGTCAGCATTCCCACCCTGCTGCAGGATGGGGATCACCTCACCCTTGGACAATCCCAGCTGGAGTTCCACAGCGGATCCCTGGCCAGCTCAGAACCCAGCCCCGCGGCCAAACCTTCGGACACCCTGGTTTTACAAACCCGCTGGCTGATCTCGGTGGCGGTGGTGGATGTGCGAGGTTACGGACAACTGACTCAACAACTGGACGAGCGCCTGCTTTCCCAGGTGATGGGCGATTGGTTCCGGCGGGGTGGGGATATCATTCAGCAGTACGGGGGCAGCGTTGATAAATACATTGGCGATGCCATTATGGCCGTTTGGTTCCATGTGCCCCAAGCCAACACCGCTCCCCTGGGAGGAGTTGAAGCGCCGGGAATTCACCTCGATGTGAAGTCGGTTTTGCAGGCCATAGCGAAGCTGTTTCAAATGACCGAGCAACTGAACGGTGAGTTTCCGCTGCCTTCTCCCATTCGTCTGGGGGCAGGGGTCAACACAGGCTCGGCAATCGTGCGCCAGGTGGGCAACAACACCCGCCAAGAATATACGGCTCTGGGAGATACGGTGAATTTGGCCTTTCGCATCGAGAGCGCTACCCGCACCCTCAACGCCGACCTGGCGATCAGCCAGGACACCTATACCTGCTTGGCCAAACAGCTGGGGCAGGCAGCCACCTGCTTCTCCCATCAGGCTGTGGAGCTGAAGGGGTATGCCCACCGCCATCAGGTGTACTACTGCGATGTGCGGTCTTTGCAAGCCGTTCTCAGCCCCTAGACTTGGATCCGACTACCCGGAGATGTCTTGCCGCTGTCTGCTGTGTAAACTACCCGACTCCGACCGCTAAAGCGGTACGGAGCGGGCTTTCAGTAGCCCTGAGCCTGTTCTGCTCTACCAGAGAACAAAACAGGCCCGAACCTCTAGGCTGGTTTACGACAGCCCCAAGTTTGGCAATCATGTTGGCCCCATTCCAGTCCGCATCTCCTTCCCATC
>NZ_JANSHM010000108.1:0-3166 GCF_047461635.1 Synechococcus sp. W55.2
GCTCGAATCTCGTAGTAGCAAAGGGATTGCAGCTTGACCGCGTTGACGATCTTCTCCGGCGTGTTCTGGTTGACCCAATTCAAGGCTTGGCCAAAAGCCTCCAAAGTCGCGTCCAATTTGGCGGCTTGCGACGAGGACACCTTGAGCTTGCAGGATATGGTCAGGGCTTGGCTCATAAGTTCATTGTACTTCATCAAAGCGCATTCCTCCCGGCAGTGACCCTACGGGTACAGTGCGGGGCTCCTGCGATTTCTAGCTGACTTTATCTGAAAAACTGTAGAAGTTCATTTCACGCATACATTCTTGGATATAGCTAAACATAGCCCTAAGTGCTTCTGGAGTCAGCGTAGGGTAGTTTTCCAAAATCTGCTTTTCCGTCCAGCCTGCCGAAAATAGCCCCAAAATAAATTCCACCGATAGGCGACTTCCTCTGAAAACTGGCTTACCCAGGAGAATATCGGGATCCGAATGAATATAGTCTTCCCAGTTCACGGCTTAGGGCCCTAAGAGCTACCATGATCGATGGTATAGCCGGAGATCTCCCTTGTCCATCATCCCCCTTGCTTGGAAAGATAAGCCGAGTTTGATCGAGCGGCTCTTGCCTGCCCAAAAAATCAGCGCCGAAGCCCAAAAGGAACGCAAAGCTGGGGCGGGACAAACCCTTACGGCGTTAGGGAGCTACTGGAAAGGGCGCAAACCCCTGATCCTTGCCAAAGCCTGTGTGTTGGGGGCATTGCTACCTGCCACAGATAACCCCGAAGGCGATCTGGAAGTGTTTGAGTTGCTGATGGGCATTGCTGACAGCAGTTTGGAACGCCGTCTGAAATCGCAACGGGATAAACCCAAATTGGCACAAGGCTCTTACCTCGAAAAACTGGAACTCTGCAAACGCCCGGAAGAATGCGACGATGCCACCCTCTACGGCCCCATTTGGGATCGGGTGAACCAACATTTGGGGACAAATGCCCACAGTTTCCCGGAATTGGTGGAGCAACTGGGGACTTTGCGGTTTGGCCATCGCCCACGAGTAGGGGATACCTTTTGCGGGAGCGGTCAAATCCCCTTTGAGGCGGCAAGGCTGGGATGCGATGTCTATGCCAGCGACCTCAATCCCATTGCCTGTATGCTCACTTGGGGAGCGCTGAATATCGTGGGAGCCGATGAAGCCACCCGTCGGGAAATTGAAGCAGCCCAAAAAGCAGTGGCTGAGGCGGTGGATCGGGAAATTACTGCTCTAGGCATTGAGCATGATGAGCACGGCAACCGCGCCAAAGCCTACCTATACTGCCTAGAAACCCGTTGCCCCCACACCGGCTGGATGGTGCCAATGGCTCCCAGTTGGGTGATCAGCAAAACCCGCAATGTGGTGGCCAAGTTAATCCCCAATTACGACCAAAAACGTTTTGAAATTGAAATTGTATCCGGGGTCAGCGAAGCGGAAATGAAAGCCGCTGCCAAGGGCACCGTTCAGGATGGCGATTTGGTTTACGTTCTGGATGGAGAAGAGTACCGCACGCCTATTAAAACCATCCGAGGCGATTACCGTCTTCCTGATGGCACCACCGGCAATAAACTGCGCCGTTGGGAAAAGCACGATTTTATGCCTCGCCCCGACGATATTTTTCAGGAACGGCTGTATTGCATTCAGTGGATCACCGCCGAAACATTGGGCAAGAGCCGTCAAGAAACCTTTTTCGCCAGCGTCACCCCCGCCGACCTAGAACGAGAGCGCAAAGTAGAGCAAATCGTTAGAGAAAACCTCGCCGCCTGGCAAGAAGCTGGACTGGTACCCGATATGCCGATTGAACCTGGAGAAGAAACCACACGCTTAAGTCGAGAGCGGGGCTGGACTTATTGGCATCATTTGTTTAATGCACGACAGCTTTTTGTGAATGCGCTTTATTCTAAGAACATCAAATATCAAAAAAGAGCCTCAGAACTTGCCTTGATTTTCTCAAAGTCATTGGATTGGTCAGGACGTTTAACGAAATGGGACTCAAATGATGGTTGTGATAAAGTATCAAACGTTTTTACTAATCAAGCTCTCAATACATTTTTTAATTGGGGAATACGAGGTGTCAAATACTACGAGAATCATACGCTTAGTACAGATTGGAACAAGGGTAAAGCTCAAATCCTGTCCTCAAGCTCTATAGTTGCTTCACCTGCCAGGGAAGTTCTTGAGTCCAGTAACATTTTCATCACTGATCCACCGTATGCGGATGCAGTGCATTACCACGAGATCACGGAATTTTTCATCGCGTGGTTGCGAAAGAATCCGCCCAAAGAATTTGCCGATTGGGTGTGGGACAGTCGCAGAGCTTTAGCCATTCAGGGCAAGGGGGAAAAGTTTCGGCAGGACATGATTGCCGCCTATACTGCCTTAGCAAAGCATATGCCCGACAACGGCTTGCAAATTGTGATGTTCACCCATCAGGATGCGGAAGTGTGGTCGGATATGGCCAGCATCATGTGGGGGGCGGGCTTGCAAGTTACAGCCGCTTGGTACATTGCCACCGAAACCACTTCTGAACTCAAAAAGGGCGGTTATGTGCAAGGCACGGTGTTGCTGGTGGCGCGTAAGCGGTTGCAAGATACTTCTGCCTATCGGGATGAGCTGGTGGAAGAGGTGCGGCAAGAAGTTGCCCATCAGATTGAAACCATGGTGGGGCTAAATCAAAGCACCCAAGGCAAGGGGCGCACCGAAAACCTGTTTGAAGATGCCGATTTGCAAATGGCAGGTTATGCGGCAGCGTTGCGGGTATTGACGGGCTACCGGCGCATTGATGGACAGGATATGGTGGCAGCAGCCCTGCGCCCCCGACCCAAAGGCGAAAGAGATATCGTTCGGGAAATTATTGATTATGCCGTGCAGGTTGCCAATGAGCATCTTGTACCTGAAGGCATCGCGCAGGGGGTGTGGGAGGGGTGCTGTGGTGCAGAGCGCTTTTATCTGAAAATGATGGAACTGGAAGCGGTAGGGCTGAAGAAGCTGGACAACTACCAGAACTTTGCCAAGGCATTTCGAGTTGGCGACTATGGCGAATTGATGGCCTCTCAGCAGCCCAACAATGCCCGACTCAAAAATGCTCTAGGTCGTGTTGATCTTATGTTAGGATAGAGAGAATAATTTATAGAGGAAAGAGGATGAAGTTGGTTTTTTAGA
>NZ_JANSHM010000109.1:0-2863 GCF_047461635.1 Synechococcus sp. W55.2
CGCTTTGGGTATTCTACTCAAAGCTTTGCGGGATACCGCCATTCTGTTTGGAAACAAACAGAATGCTATCGCTGCATGGTTGAACAGTGATGTTCAGCAATGTTCAGCGTAAATGTATCAGTCTAGGGCTCCCGGCCTGCTGTCGCAAGTGGTAGGCGGGGTTCGACCACTGACCAGAGGCGGGCAGCCACCTCTGCCGGGGATCCCTGGGCATCAACGCGGACAATCCGCTGTGGTTCGGCGGCAGCCAGAGCCTGGAACCCTTGGTAGACGCGGCGGTGGAACTCCAGGCGTTCTTGTTCAAGCCTGTCGCGAGCCTTTGCCCGCGCCAGTCCCACCTCTGGTGGAAGATCCAGCCACAGGGTGAGGTGCGGCTGCAACCCGCCGGTGGCTAAGTGGTTGAGCTGGCGGATCTTCTCCAAGTCCAGCCCCCGACCGTAGCCCTGGTAGGCCAGGGTGGAATCGGTAAAGCGGTCACAAACCACCACCTGCCCTGCCGCCAGAGCCGGCGCGATGACTTTGCTCACGTGTTCAGCCCGATCCGCCGCGTACAGGAGCAGCTCCGCCAGAGGGCTAAAGGGATCCCCGTGCAGCAACAGCTCCCGCAGCGTTTTGCCCAGCGCCGTGCCCCCCGGCTCGCGGGTACACAGGCAAGCGTAGCCTTCTTGGCGCAGCCGCTCAACCAAGAGGGCCTGTTGGGTGGTTTTGCCCACCCCTTCCCCGCCTTCTAGGGTGATGAACACACCGTCGTCCTCTGCAGGAGGGTTAGCGCAGGTTGAGTTGGGGCTGCAAATTAAAGGAGTGCCCCGGCACCATCACGTAGACGTCGGGGATGTTGGTGGGCTCCAGGCTTTGCAGGGCTAACCCTTCGATGTTGGAGCGCAGGGCGTTGTTGATGGTGGCTTCCAGTTGGGACAAAACCTGCGCCTCGTTGCCCTGAGTAGCCAAGCCAGGAAACTGGTTGTAGACGGCGCGCGCCAAGCTGCTGGCCAAGGGGAGCTGGATCAGGGTGAGGTTGGATCCCCCCAGCTGGGGGCCCAAGGTGTTGGCCCGGCCGCGGATGCCCAAAGCTTGGAGGGCATTGGCCGTTTGGCTGACGGGGATGGTGCAAGTATCCATCTTGTAAACGGGCACTGAGGCCATGGTCAGAGCAGAAACGCTGGTCAGTTGCACCACAGTAAAGGAGGCAGTGCCGTTATAGGCAAAGCAAAAATCGCGAAAGGCTGCGGGCACATTGGCAGCGCGGATGGGGCGCTCATCGTCAAAGCCGCCCGACTCGGCGAAGATGTTGCGGATAGCGAATCCCCCGAAGAAGGCCAGCAGGGCCACCACCAGCAGGATCGTCAGATCGGAGGAGGAGACCCCCCCGCTGGAGCTGCCGCCTCGCCCACCACCGCCATATCCCCCACCGCCAACATAGCTGGAGGTGTAGCCGTAAGCCGCGGAACGGCTGTAGTCACTGCGGTAGCCGGATTCCCCAAGGACTCCGTCCCGCTTACGCGAGCGGCCAGCAAAGGACTCCGTCCCGCTACCGCGAAAGGCAGAGGAACGAGCGGATCCGTCGTAGCTGCGGTTGCTGGAGACAGAACGGCGGGAAACCAGGGCTTGCCCAGGACGCTCACCGGCTCCAGGGGATCCTGCAGCGGCTTTCTGCCCCCCCTTTTCGCTGTCAACACGAGACCCCTCGTCTCGGCCAGTCTGGGGGGAGCGGTTGGAAGGGCGAGAAGTGGCCCCTTGCGCGGACTCCCTGTAGCTATCCCGCCCATTCTCCAAGGACTCCGTCCCGCTACCGCGATCGTCCAGCCAATCCTCTGCGCCCACAAAGGTTGAGCCCTCTTCCGGCAAAGGGGGTGGGGAACGACGACTTTGCCGCTCCCTTCCTTCACCAGAGTTTGCAACCGAGGAGACCGCGGCTTCCTCACCGGCAGGATCCGGGGAATGGCGGCTGGGATCGGGGGCAGCAGTCCGTTCCGCTGCTGCAATGGGATCTTGATCCTCAAACTCAGAAAAACCCATAGTTCTTCGAGCGCTCCCCTCAGCTGCCAAGGCAAGACGGCTTTCAATTTCACTCCCCCGAAGGGAAGCAACTACTGTATCCTAGCAGCTCCCCAGCCAGGACATCGGGGGCTATTGCTGGGATCCAAGCCAGCCCATACGCTTCTCCAGGAGAGGCAACTGCGCTTTCAAGGCGCGCAAGGCTCGGCCTCGGTGGCCGATGGCCTCTTTTTGAGCTGGGCTCATCTCGGCAAAGGTTAGCCCCACTTCGGGCACCCAAAACAGGGGGTCATAGCCAAACCCCCCCTCTCCCCGCGGCTGGGTCAAGATCTCTCCCGAGCATACCCCTTCCACCAGGGCATGCACTACACCTTGGGGATCCACCAGGGCGATGGCGCAGTGAAAGGTGGCCCGGCGATTTGGGATCCCTTCCATTTCCCTGAGCAACCGCTCGATGCGGGCAGCATCGTTGGGGGCATAGCGAGCCGAGCGGATCCCAGGGACGCCGCCAAGGGCTTCTACCGCTAGGCCGGAATCGTCGGCAATGGCCCACTCCCCCAGAGACTTGGCCACGGCTCTGGCTTTGAGAAGGGCATTTTCGGCAAAGGTGGTGCCGGTTTCTTCCACCTCAATTTCTGAGGGCATGCGGCGCAGCTCCCAAGCAGGGGAATGGGCCTGGAAAAAGGCATTGAACTCGCGCCATTTGCCGGGGCTACTGCTGGCCAAGATCAAAGGACGGGTCATGGAAGGTTCCTACGAGTGGAAATGTAAACTACCCGGCTCCGACTGCTAAGCGGTACGGAGCGGGCTTTCAGTAGCCCTGAGCCTGTTCTGCTCTACCAGAGAACAAAACAGGCCCGAACCTCTA
>NZ_JANSHM010000110.1:0-2675 GCF_047461635.1 Synechococcus sp. W55.2
GACGTGGCGGAACGGCAGACGCGCTAGACTTAGGATCTAGTGCCGCAAGGCGTAAGGGTTCAAGTCCCTTCGTCCGCATGAGAATCCCCTACTTCCCCAGCCCTTTTCCCCCAAGAGGGCAGAAGTTCCCCCGGTCAACAGCAATGCTGACTGCCTTACGGTCGCTCGCCAGCAAGCCTAGGAGAGCCAAGGTGACAAAGCAAGCTCTCCCGCCGGCTAAAAGCAGACAGGGACACATCTCCCAGGCTAGAAGGCTTCTCGGTCCGCCTGCAGAGAAACTGGACTGGGTTGCTGCCACGAAAACCTTGGCTCTAGGCCGGAAAGATCACCTGCAGAATTTGCTCGGGGGCAATCGACTCCACCTTCCCATCGGCCCCCTTGACCGCCCGAAACGGCCCCTCTGAAGGCAGCAACCGCAGCGGGTCGGTGGGCCCAAACAACGCCACCAGCGGCGTCTGCACCGCCACCGCCAAATGCATGGGAGCGCTATCGGCGCACAACAGCAGCGTTGCCCCACCAATCAAGGCCGCCAGCTGCCCCAGCCGGACAGGACGGCTCACCGGCAGCTCCGGCAGTTGCGCCAGAAAGCCCTCCGCCAGCTGCTCATCCTCTGGCCCCACCACCAGCACCAACGGCAGCTCCGGCCGCTTCTCCCGAAAACCCTTGATGACCTTGACCCAGTTGGCAGAGGGATAGATCTTCTGAATTCCCTTCTCCTGCGACAGCTGGCTGGCCCCCGGATGCAACAGCACATAATCTTGAGCGGCATCCCCCAAAAGGCGCTTGCGTTCCTGCTCTGCCCACTCCAGGTCTGCTTTTTTCAGACGAATCTGGGGCAACCCCGCCGGCGCAGCAATGCCAAACCCCTGCACCAGGTCGTGGTACATCTGGGCAGCATACTGGGCTGGCTTCAGGGGCACCGGGTCGGTCAGCCAAGGTCGCCCCGGCCCCGGCGGCGCATAGCCCACCCGCTTGGGAATGCCGGTCAGCCACAACAACAGCTTGACCCCCAAGCTTCGGCCCAGGCTCAGCACCCCGTCATACTGCCGCTCCCGAATGCGCCCCAGCAGGTCGCTGAGATCCCCCAACGACAGCTGTTCTTTGAACGGAAAAGTCAGCACCCGACTCACCGAAGGACAAACCTCGTAGGCAGCCGCCGCCCGCGGCTCCACAACCACCTCCAGCTCCGCCTCCGGAAAGCGCTGCCGCAAACTGGCCAGGGCGGGGAAAAACAAAATCTGGTCACCAATCCCGCCCGGCACCAAAGCCAGAATCCGAGGTGCCAAAGGGGCTTTAGCTGCTGGAGAAACCGCCTGCATAAAGCATCCTGTAGAAAGCTGTATCCAGCCTAGGGGATCCCCGCTTACTCTATCTCAGATTGGGTGGATAGATTCAGGGCCAGCTCGACCCGCGGAAGACAAACCCCAGAACCCTTCTGGGCCAGAGCGTTGTGTACACAGGCTCTCATCCGCGATGATGGGCTGTGGCCGCCACCTTCTCCAAAGGCAGCACCATGACGGAGGAGCCGATTCCGCTGTTGGATTTGACGGGGCAGTACCGCGCTTTGGCCGGGCTGTTGCAGCCGCAGCTGGAAGCGCTGCTGGCCTCTGGCCAGTACATCGGCGGGGCGGCGGTGCAGCGCTTTGAGGAGCAGTTTGCCCAGTTTTTGGGGGGTGGCTCTTTGGAGGCCGTCGGCTGCAATTCCGGTACCGATGCCCTGGTGCTGGCTTTGCAGGCTTTGGGCATCCAGGCGGGGGATGAGGTGCTCACCAGTGCCTTTAGTTTTTTTGCCTCGGCTGCCGCCATCAGCCGGGTGGGGGCGCGTCCGGTGTTTGTGGATGTGGATCCGTGCACCTTTAACCTGGATCCGCAGCTGCTGGAAAGGAGCATCTCCCCCCGCACCAAGGCGGTGGTGGTGGTGCATTTGTTTGGGCAGGCGGCCAACATGACCCAGATTCTGGCTATTGCCCGGCGGCACGGCTTGGCGGTGGTGGAAGATTGTGCCCAGGCGGTGGGGGCCTGCTGGGGGGGCAGGCCGGTGGGCACTTGGGGGGAGGTGGGCTGCTTCAGCTTTTTTCCCAGCAAGAATCTGGGTGCGGCTGGGGATGGGGGGGCGGTGGTGACGCGGGATCCCCAACTGGCCAGGCGGGTGCGGGCTCTCAGGGAGCATGGGCAGACCCGTCCGTACCACCACGAGTATCTGGGTCTCAACAGTCGTTTGGATGCGCTGCAGGCGGTGATTCTCTCGGTGAAGTTGCCTTATCTGCGGGAGTGGAACTGGCGGCGGCAGGGGATTGCGGAGTGTTACCACCGCTTGCTGCAAGGGATCCCGGGCTTGATGTTGCCCCAGGTGGGGGTGGGGGGCAGCTCGGTGTGGCATCAGTACACGGTGCGGGTGGTGGGTTCTGAGCCGTTGGATTCGCGGCGGCGGGACGATTTGCAGCAGCGGTTGAAGGAGCGGGGCATTGGCAGTCGGGTTTACTACCCTCTGCCGTTGCCGCTGCAGCCGGTGTACCGAGGGCTGGGCTACAGGCGGGGGGATCTGCCCAATGCCGAGCTATGTGCGGCTCAGGTGTTGTCTTTGCCGTGTTTTCCTGAGTTGACCACCTGTCAACAAGAGCGGGTGGCTGCGGCCATTGCTGAAATCCTCTCAGAAAAAACCTGCCCGTAGCACT
>NZ_JANSHM010000111.1:0-2657 GCF_047461635.1 Synechococcus sp. W55.2
GTCTTGCATTCCTTGCCCTGCTTGGGTTTAATAGGGGTGGAGTTCCCCCTTCGGGGGGATCCCTAGAAATTGGAAACGCTCTACCGGATTGCTGAAGCCAGAGCACTGTCCGAGAAGGTTCCCCCTTCGGGGGGATCCCTAGAAATTGGAAACTTGTCCACTTCTGAGAGTTCCTCGGCACCTCCGGCTTGAGCTGTTCCCCCTTCGGGGGGATCCCTAGAAATTGGAAACCTACCTCCCTTCACTGGGGATAAAGAACACCCAGGTATGAAAGTTCCCCCTTCGGGGGGATCCCTAGAAATTGGAAACATTCGCAAAGCTCTTTCCCTTGGCGTACCTATGTATAGTTCCCCCTTCGGGGGGATCCCTAGAAATTGGAAACTCCGATACATACCACCCTCCATCCTCCCCTTTCTCGCAGTTCCCCCTTCGGGGGGATCCCTAGAAATTGGAAACCCTCCAAGATCCGATCCAGCCTTCCAGGCTGTCGCCTCGGGTTCCCCCTTCGGGGGGATCCCTAGAAATTGGAAACTCTGATGGATCGTCGTTTATCGCTTGTAGAGCAAAGTAGTTCCCCCTTCGGGGGGATCCCTAGAAATTGGAAACTTGAGGCTGTCGATCACCATGTATAATGCGCCCTTCGTTCCCCCTTCGGGGGGATCCCTAGAAATTGGAAACTCCATCTACTGTGTTCGCTAACGCTCACACGCCGCCCGTTCCCCCTTCGGGGGGATCCCTAGAAATTGGAAACTTGAGGGGCTCCCCTGCCCACCGTGGGCAGCAGCTTGTAAGTTCCCCCTTCGGGGGGATCCCTAGAAATTGGAAACCGATTTCCACGGAGACGATTCTCGGAAGCCCTAGAGGTTCCCCCTTCGGGGGGATCCCTAGAAATTGGAAACTTAACGGCCATACCCGACAAGTTCAACCAACCATCATGTTCCCCCTTCGGGGGGATCCCTAGAAATTGGAAACCCCTTTGGCTGTTAACAACCCACCCTTGGAAGCAAAGTTCCCCCTTCGGGGGGATCCCTAGAAATTGGAAACCTCACATTCTGACCTCCTTGTTCTCAAGCTGTTCAAGTTCCCCCTTCGGGGGGATCCCTAGAAATTGGAAACAAGATCCACCGGCAGGCAGAGACAGATGCTTGCCGGTTCCCCCTTCGGGGGGATCCCTAGAAATTGGAAACTTGCGTCCAGTCAGTTTGTACATGGTAGTCATTTGATACTCGTTCCCCCTTCGGGGGGATCCCTAGAAATTGGAAACTTGTAGTTCGGTGCCCAGGAGGGAATTGGGATCTGGACGTTCCCCCTTCGGGGGGATCCCTAGAAATTGGAAACCCTATAGCCACAAAAAATCCCCCGCCAATAAGGCGGGGTTTTTCCTTCGGGGGGATCTATAGAATTGGAAACCTAGGGATCCCCAGTTGGAAAGAAATTGGAAACAGAGAAAAGATTAGAGTAAAGCCGGTGCTGCTCGGCAGAGGCCAGGCAGCGCTGTTGGTGCTCAGGCCACTCCTGGAGGGCTAGTTTTTGTTGTTCCTGGAGAAGGGTTTGTAGGTCTGAGTCTGCAGGCAGCTCGCCTTGCAAAACCTGCAAATCGTTAAAGCGGCCCAGTTGATCCTGCAAGCACTTCAGGGTTGCTATCCAATCTTGCATGGTTTCCCCGTAAAAGGGCGCAAAAAACTCCACCTGATAGCGCAGCCGTTTGGTGGCCTTGCGCAGCTCGTGCAGTTGCTCAGCCTGGGCTTCCGTTGCGGGGAAAGCAGGGATCCGCCAGCCTGGCTGCAGCAGCCACTGGGCCAGCAGGGGAGTCAGCAAGTGGGGCAAGCTTTCCGGCAAAGGCAGCTCCGCCTGGGGCTTATAGCGGGGGTGAGCCAGCCACTGCTCGCAGGCAGCTTGAAACGCCAGGAAGTCAGCATCTTCAAGAATGCGGCGGGAGCGTTTCTCGGCTTGGGTTCGACGTTGCTGCAGATCTTGTTTTAGCTTCTCCAGTTCTGCCTGCTGGGCTGCCGGGATCCCTTCCCAGCAAGGTTCCTGCAGGATTTCCAGCAGCACGTCCAGATCCCGCTGCTTGCCCAAAGCACTGGCCAGCTTTTGCAGGCGTTTGGGCTTGAGAGGCTTGGGCAGCCGGACGGATCCCTGAAATACCTGCACCCAGGTGCCAATACGGCGCAGGGTCACCCGGATTTGGTGCAGAGACTCTGCCGCTTCTGGATGCTGGGTCAGAACTCGCTTTACGTGTTTCTGCAGCCGCTGCCATTGCTGGCTCAACAGCTGGTGGGCCCAGGCGGCCACGGTTGGCAAGGGCGCAGATGAGGGCAAGGTCAAGTGCAAGGACTCCGTCCCGCTGACGCGATCGGTTTTCAGCTCAGCAGCAACAGCGTCCACAGCCAGTCTCCTCTACCCAAAACGAGAACCAAGAGGGCAGCAGGCTCTTTTCACATAGGTCATCCAGCCTAGCTTGAGGTTACCCCCGCCTCTTCCTTTTTAACCTAATCTTAACCTTGGTAAACCGAGCAGGCTGTGGCCAGGGAAACTGTCGCGAGCTTTGGCCTGTCGCGCCATTCCCGTCAGCGGAACAGAGCATGACTCTAGTCAATAATAAGCTCAACTATACTGAAAATAATGTATAATATGTTCAGTACGGATTACTACCA
>NZ_JANSHM010000112.1:0-2637 GCF_047461635.1 Synechococcus sp. W55.2
GGCCAGGAACTTCTTGAGTTTTCTCTATCTCGTCAGTGCTCTCTTTTGGCTCAAATGAAAGATCAACACAACCTAGGGGTTGGGGTCAACCGGCTGCGGTTGGGGAGTGAGGGTTTCCAATTCCGGCAGAGCCATTCCCGCCGGGGAGGCCGAGTCTTCCTGGGCCAAGTCCTGCAGGGCGGCTTGGGCCGGCTGAAATTGCGGATCCAGCTCCAGACAGCGCTGCAAGCTGGCTTGGGCGGCTGCTCGCTGGCCGGCCCGCAGTTGAATCAGCCCCAGGGTATGCCAAAAGGCGGGCCGCTGGGGATCCAGGTGCGTGGCCTGTTGGGCGTCTGCCAGGGCAGGTTCCAGCTTCCCCAATTTCAAGGCTTCCCAGGCGCGGTTGTTGAGGGCCACAGCATCTTCTGGGGTGAGCTGCAAAACCCGCGAGTAGGCTTGCACAGCTTGTTCGGGATCCCTCAGCTCGCTGTAGATCAACCCCAGGGCAAACCAGCCCCAGGGATCCCGTTCGTTGAGGTGGATCATCTGCTGGCAGGCGGCACGGGCTTCTTCCAGCCGGCCCAGGCGCCGCAGGCTGGTGATCTGGCCAAACCAGCAGGCAGAACTGCCGGGACGCTGCTGCACCAAGCGCTGGAAATGCCGTAGGCTGGCCTCATATTGCCCCAGCTCCTGCTGAGCTACCGCCAAGGCATAGCGGGCTGGAAAGTGCTCCGGCTTGATCTTGAGGGCTTCCTCGAAGTGGATACAGGCTTCTTTCAGGTAGCCCAATTTCTGGAAGGCCACACCGCGGGCGTACCAGCTTTTGTAGTTGTCGGCATCGTAGCGCAGGGCGCGTTCTAGAGCCTTGCTGGCCAGCCGATACTGCCCCAAGCGCAGCAGGGCCACCCCCAAGTTGTGCAGGGTGATGGGATCCCGGCGACGCAGCCGCAGCGAGCGCTTGTAACACTCGACAGCCGAGCGCAGCCGGTGGCAGTGGAAGAGGGCATTGCCTTGGTAGCGCCAAACCCGCGCACTTCTGGGGTTGAGCTTCAAAACCCGCGCAAAACTAGCCGCTGCCGAGCTGGGCCGCCGCAGCCGTCGCAACACGATCCCACGGGCCAGCCAGGTGCGGGGCTGCTTGGGGTTGTGGCGCAGCGCTTTGTTCAGGCTGTTCAGGGCCAGCTTAGACCGCTTCAGTTGCAGCAGGCGGATGCCGCGGTTATGCCAGGCCAGAGCATCTTCCGGGTTGCTCTCCAGCACCTTGTCGTAGTTAACCACCGCCGACTTGTACTGCCCCAGGCGCCCCAGAATCAGGGCCAGGCGCAGCCGGGTTTCTTCGTCGTAGGGGTTGATGCTTAGGGATCCGTTGTAGCTGTCCACCGCCTCGCGGTAGCGGGCCAACTGCACCAGCACATCCCCACGGCGACTCCAAGCCAGGGCGAAGTTGGGATCCATGTTCAGAGCCCGGTCGTAGGCGGCCAGGGCTTCCGTCAGGTTGCCGCGGCGACGCCAGTCTTCCCCCCGCTCGAATTGGATGTCGGCACTGTTCCACTGAAACAGCCGCTGAATGAACTGCAAAATGGCGATCTGACGCGCTCCTTCTTCTGGCGTGGCGGAGGGGGTTTCGCCCGTGGCAATGCGCAGGATGGCCATCTGGATGGCCCGCAAAAAGGCCTGAAATCCCCGCACCTCTTCATCTTCCAGGGACTCTTTCCCCTCACGGCGGCGGTATTGCAGCCGGAACCGCTGCAGATCCCCGGGGGCAGGGAAGCTGGGATCCAAAAAGTGCATTAGCTCCAGGGCCCGGTACTCAAACAGCACCGGATCCTCTTCTGAGCCGGTAAAATCCAGCAGGGGCGCCTCTTCCAGGGGGCGGGGCAGCTCGGCGGGGGTGTGCAGCAGCGTCAGCAGACGCTGGTTTTGTCGTGCCGGGGCATGGGGAAACCCGCTGTACAGCTCATCCCTTGGCCAGGGATCGGCAACCCACTCTGGAGAGGCCACCACTCCCACCCAGCGGCATTGTTCGATGGCCAGTTGCAGCTCCAGCTTGCGATTATCCCCCGGCTGCAGCATCCAGCGGTCAAACCAGACTTTGAAACCCTCGCGATCCAGCCGCTCCGCCAGTTGACGCGCCCACCGGGCTTGCTCTCGGTGGTAGCGCAAGAAAAGGTCGAACTTGTAATGCTCTGAAGACATGAACGCCCGCTCGCTGCTCTTCTCCAGCTTATCTTTGCGTTATCGCTGCGCGATGCTTTCACAAACGCAAACGCATTTGCTCCCCATCGGGTCTGGGGCAAGGAGCAAACGTAAACTACCCGACTCCGACCGCTAAGCGGTATGGAGCGGGCTTTCAGTAGCCCTGGGCCTGCTCTGCTCTACCAGAGAACAAAACAAGCCCGAACCTCTAGGCTGGTTTACAGCAGCCCCCAAGAGCGCAATCACATTCGCACCATTCAAATCCGCATCCCCTTCCCATCCACAGTGCCCACACTTGAACTGCTTGCCACTGCGGTAGGATTGCGCAGGATTGGGATGGATATGCAAACACTTGTGGCAGGTCTGCGACGTGTAGGCGGGCGGCACAAGAATCAGAGAAACCCCTGCAACCCTCGCCTTGTACTCCAGAAACTGACGTAGTTGGTAGAACGCCCAACTGTT
>NZ_JANSHM010000113.1:0-2539 GCF_047461635.1 Synechococcus sp. W55.2
GGTAGTAATCCGTACTGAACATATTATACATTATTTTCAGTATAGTTGAGCTTATTATTGACTAGAGTCATGCTCCAAAAAAGACAGAAGTTGCTGAGCTACACTCGCTACACGAAGGGGCGCCGGTCAGCCTGTCTCTGCCGTTACAAAAGCCAGGCGTCATAGCCATAGTCCGACCAAGGGCTGGCCCCAGAAGAAGGCAAAAGAAATGCACGATGGAAGCCATGGTCGCGTCAGCGTTGGGTAGCAACCTCGATCCGGCCAATCTGGATCAGACGGAAGCAAGCCGAGGCTTGGCCCGCCTGGGGATCGATGTGGGGGGCACCTTTACTGATCTGGTGCTCTTGCAGGATGGCCAGATGCAGACGGCGAAGGTGCTGTCTACCCCCAGCCCTGAGGAGGGAGTCTTTGCGGCGCTGGACAAGCTGGGGGCGCTCCAAGGAGAGCTCCGGGTTGACCTGTTCTGCCATGGCATGACGGTGGCCACCAACGCGCTGCTGGAGCGCAAGGGATCCCCCACCCTGTTTTTGACCACGGCGGGCTTCCGGGATGTGCTGTCCATTGCCCGTCAAAACCGCCCCTCTCTGTATGACCTGACGCAGCCCAAGCCGGAGCCGGTGGTGCCCCGCCACCACTGCCTGGAGGTGAAGGAGCGCTGCAGCGTGGGTGGAGTGTTGGAGCCGCTCACCGATGCCGAAATCCGGCGGGTGGTGCAGGAGGTGGGGGAACGAGTGCAGCGGGATGGGATCCGCGCTATTGGGGTGGGGTTTTTGTTTTCTTTTCTCTACCCGGAGCACGAACAGCGGCTGGGAATGGCCTTGCGACAGGCTTTCCCGGAGCTACATCTTTCCCTGTCTTGCGAGGTGGCGCCGGAGTTCCGCGAATACGAGCGCTTCAGCACCACCGCCATCGATGCCTACCTCAGCCCGGCATTGGCGGGCTACCTGCACCGCTTGGCCCAAGGATGTCGGGAGCGAGGGATCCCCCAGCCCTTGATCATGCAGTCTTCCGGCGGGGTGACCTCCATTGCTCAGGCGGCGGCCCATGCTTCGGTGGCTTTGCTCTCAGGGCCGGCAGGCGGAGTTTACGGGGCGGCCTATCTGGGTCGGCTGAGTGGCTACCCCCACTTGCTCAGCTTCGATATGGGGGGAACCAGCACAGATGTGGCCTTGATCCAAGATGGGATCCCCCAGGTTACTCCCGCAGCGGTGGTGTGCGGCTTGCCCGTGCAACAGCCCCAAATTGACATCCACACCGTCAGTGCCGGCGGCGGATCCCTGGCCTATTTGCTGCCCGGCGGTGGGCTCCAGGTGGGGCCAGAGAGTGCCGGATCCAACCCTGGGCCGGCCTGCTACGGTCGGGGGGGAACAGCTCCGACGGTTACCGATGCCAACCTCTGGCTGGGGTACCTGCCGGATGGCGGGCGGCTGGGCAACTCGGTGCAGCTACGGCGGGAGCTGGCGGAACAGGCTATTGCCACGCTGGCGGATCCCTTGGGTTTGAGCTTGCAGGAAACTGCCGTTGGCATTCGCACCTTGGCGAATGTCGCTATGTCGCGGGCCTTGCGGGTGATCAGCGTGGAGCGGGGTTTGGATCCCGCCGATTTTGCCCTGTTGGCCTTTGGTGGAGCCGGGCCCATGCATGCCTGTGCTTTGGCAGAAGAGCTGGGCATCCGCACGATCTTGATCCCGGCTGCCTGTGGGGTGCTCTCGGCGCTGGGAATGGCTTTGGCAGATCTGCGGCGAGACTATCGGCGGGCCATCCTCCAACCTCTGCGGCAGCTCACGTCCGCTTCAGGGGGATCCCCGCTGGCTCAATGGGCAGAACCCCTGATCCGCCAGGCGAGAGCCGATCTGCAGGATCCGGCGCTGCACTTCAGCTTGGACTTGCGCTATCGCGGCCAGTCTTTTGAGTTGGAGATCCCAGTGCAGTTGTCAGATCCGATTCCTCATCTGGAGCAACAGTTTCACCAGGCCCACCGACAACGCTATGGATGGCAGGATTTGGCCCAGCCGGTGGAGGTGATTCAGTTGCGTCTACAGGCGGTGCAGGCCCTACCCACCGTGCCTTTGACTGCACCCCACCCTTTGCCAGGGGATCCCCTCAAGGGTCGGCGAGAGGCATGGTTTGGGGGCAGGATGTGCTCGGTGCCGGTCTACGATCGGCAGCGCATGGATGTGGGGTTTCAACTGCGCGGGCCGGCAATTGTCGAGATGCCGGAGGCAACTGCGGTGATCGAAGCCGGTTGGACAGGTGTCATTGACGAAGTGGGAACCCTAATCTTGAGCTGTGTTCGCGATAGCGGGACAAAGTCCTGGTAAACCACCCGACACCCGTGCTATGCGCAGGGTGCGGGCTTTATCCCAATCCCTAGCGGCCCCAGAGGACAGCTAAGTTTCGGAATTTCAGGCGAGTTTACAGTCGCCCCAAGGAGAGAGATTACTTGAGCAGCGTTATGGTCAGCATCCCCTTCCCACCCGCAGTGTCCACACTTGAACGACTTACCATTGCGGTAGGACTTACCCCGCTCAGGGTGGAT
>NZ_JANSHM010000114.1:0-2442 GCF_047461635.1 Synechococcus sp. W55.2
TGGAAACAAACAGAATGCTATCGCTGCATAGTTGAACAGTGATGTTCAGCAGTGTTCAGCGTAAATGTATCAGAGACAAAGAATAGGAAGTATCCTCAACTTTAGGGCAACCCCCAGGCTCTGGCCCGCTCTGTCAGCCAGCCCTCAGCCCGCAAATTCTCCAGTTCTCGGCGCACCCGCAGCCGCAATTCGGCGTGCTGCAGCCCCTTGGGCATGGCAATGCCCAGCCCCACCGTTGCCAAGGGGGATCCCAGAAATTGAAACTGTTGCTCCGCAGCGCTTTCGCGACGGGGATGCTCTGCTAGCCACCCTGCCAGCACCGAGCGATCTGCTGCCCACCCCTGCACCGCCCCTTTCAGGAGCAGTTCCGCCCCTTCTCGGTAGGAATCGACAGGCACCAACTCCACCCCTGGCAGGTATCGATTCAGCAGGGGAATGGCGCTGGAACCGCGCAAGACTGCAACGCGACCGCCCCGCAAGTCTGACCAGCTTTCCCAGTTGTGGGAACGAGCCACAACCAAGCTGGGGCCATCCTGATAGTAAGCAGAAGTGAACTCCACCTGGCGCGCCCGATCCGGGGTAATGCCGATCTGAGCAATGGCCAAATCCACCTGGCCGTCAGCCAGCACCTGCAGCCGCTCTACATTCGAGACCGGCACCAACTCCACAGCCTCTGCCGAGCCCAACAGCCGGGATCCCAGCTCACAAGCCAGCTCGATCTCAAACCCCTGCAGATCCCCTTGGGGAGTGCGAAACCCCAGCGGCCTCAAGTTGTCTTTTACGGCAACGCGCAGCCGTCCAGAATCCACAATCTCCGGCCAAGGACGAGCCACAGTAGGGATCCCTCTCCCCAGGCAGGCGAGGGCCAGAATGGCTGCCAGGAAGGACTTCTGGATAGCCGTCGGAACCTCCTCAGGAGGCGCGAGACTGGCGCGCTGCCTCCACCACCTGGGTAAAGGCTTCTGGATCCAGGAAAGCCAAGCGGGCCAACATTTTGCGGTTGAGCTGGATATTGGCTTTTTTGAGACCATCGATGAACTCGTGGTAACGCAGGCCCTGGGCACGGGTGGCCGCGTTGATGCGGGTAATCCATAGGCGACGAAAATCCCGCTTCTTGCGGCGGCGATCCCGGTAGGCGCTGCGCAAAGCCTTCATCACCTGCTGGTTGGCGGTGCGGAACAGCTTTGAACCAGCTCCCCGAAAGCCTTTGGCCAGCTTGAGGATCTTTTTGCGGCGCTTGCGGGCGACATTGCCCCGTTTGACTCTCATGGCAGTAACTCAATAGGAACTTGAACAAACTCAAACTGAAGGGTAGAAGCACTCCGTCCTGCTAACGGGATCGGAACTGCTGTCGCCAATGCCAGCCCCTGAAATCTTCTTGCCGGCGCGAGCGAGATCCCGGCTAGTGGGTGTTGGGCAACATCAGGCGCACATTGACCACATCCCGCTTGTCCACCAGGGCCACACCGGCCAATTTGCGTTTGCGCTTGCTGGTTTTGTGCTCCAGCAAGTGGTTGTGCCCGGCCCTGCGACGCATAAACTTGCCGCTGCCGGTCAGGCGGAAGCGCTTGGCTGCTGCCTTGCGGGTTTTGATTTTGGGCATGATGACAACCCCAGAATATGCGGGGCCAGAGCTAAAGGTCACAGCTTTCTAGGATAAGCCATAGAAGAACAAGAGGGCAAATGCCAAGGTTCGTCCCGCTGAGGCAAGGGAAAGGGGTCGAGAAACTCTCAGGAGACTGAGTTTTGAGGCTCCAGCAGCAGCACTTGCCAGCGCAGCAAGCGTTGCAGTTGCTCAAAGCTCAGGGGGCACTCTAGGCCAGCCTGGATCTCTTGGACGGTGCGGATCCCGTCCACCTGTTGGAGAAAGGCGAAGGCTTCTTCGCTCAGGGAGATGGCTTCGTAAGCATAGTTGAAAATGCTCCGCCCCGGCCACAGACCCAGACAGGGGCTGAGGTGGGCAATGGCTGATGCTACACTTTCCGGGCTTGTCCATTCCCAGCAGCGGATGGGGGGCTTGCCGAGAAACAGCTCGTAGTGGGCTACCACCGGATCCAGCAGCTCGATCAGGCGATAGCGTTCCGGTTCCGGCAGCTGAGCCGCCTGAGCCAGCAGGGCCTCGTCCTGGCCCAACACCCGTTCCAGCCGCCAAAACTCCGGGTTGGAAAAGCGCAGAAACTGCAGTCCGGAAGCCCGGATTAATTCAAACAGAGTCTCGATGGTGTAGTCCACTTCCTGGGGGTGCAGGTACATATCGGCGAAGCATTCGTCGTCCACGTTCTCGATGGCCCAGCGGGCCCGTTCTTGCTGCTGGATGCGGTTGGTTTCCGGCAAGATCTCGAAAAGGCGGCGGCCCACCTGGAGACCCCTCTGCAATTGCTCCGCCGAGGCAAGGGTCTGGTGTTCAGAACCCGTTACCAGCAGGCGGATGGCCTTTTGCAT
>NZ_JANSHM010000115.1:0-2328 GCF_047461635.1 Synechococcus sp. W55.2
GAATGTGATTGCGCTCTTGGGGGCTGCCGTAAACCAGCCTAGAGGTTCGGGCCTGTTTTGTTCTCTGGTAGGGCAGAACAGGCTCAGGGCTACTGAAAGCCCGCGCTACACTGCTAAGGCGGTGTAGGGTCGGGTAGTTTACTGCCAGCTTTTTGCGCTTCTTGTACAGGAAAGCGGGATTCTTAGCGCAGGAAGTTGGCGGGCCGACTCAGTTGGATCCCTTGCGAGAGCTGGGGTTGAACTTGTGGGGGATCCTCACTTGGCCAATTTCCTTGGGGCTGGTCGTCTTCTCCTGCTGGGTGCTGTATCGATTTGGCCCCAGCTTGCGCCGACCCCAAATGCCGATTTGGCCGGGAGCCATCGTGGCCAGCCTACTGTGGGTTGGGGTGTCTTGGGGGCTGCGGATTTACGTGGAGCACTTTGGGCAGTTCAACCAAGTCTACGGGGCGGTGGGGGCAGTTATTGTGCTGCTGCTCTGGGTTTGGCTCACTTCCTTGGCGCTGCTGTTTGGGGATCAAATCAACATCGCCCTCTACCAGGCGCGAAAATGGATTGCAGAACGGGATCCCTAGCCCCACCCCAAATCCGAGTTATGGATGCAGACGGAAATTCTTTCGCCCACTCCTGAGCACATTGCCGTAGCGGCTGCGGCCTTGCTGCAGGGCCAGTTGGTGGCCATCCCCACGGAGACGGTTTACGGCCTGGCGGGCAATGGCTTGGATGAGCAGGCAGTGGCAAACATTTTTGCCGCCAAGGAGCGCCCCCGCTTCGATCCCCTGATCCTGCATCTGCCGGCTGGGGTGACCCTAGAGCAGCTGCAGGGGTGGCTGGTGGATGTGTCGGCTTTTACTCCCACCGCCCGTGCTCTGCTGGGATCCCTGATCGACACCTTCTGGCCGGGGCCCCTAACCTTGGTGCTGCCCAAGTGTCCCACCGTGCCGGATCTGGTGAGCAGCGGGTTGCCTACTGTTGCCCTGCGGGTGCCTGCTCACCCGGTGGCTCAAGCTTTGTTGCAGGCGGTGCAAACCCCTCTGGCTGCCCCCAGTGCCAATCGCTTTGGCCGCATCAGCCCCACCTCAGCCCAGGCCGTCTATGCAGAGTTGGGAGGGCGGATCCCTTACATCTTGGATGGGGGAGAGTGTGCTGTGGGCCTGGAGTCCACCGTGCTAAAGCTCAGCCCCGAAGGGATCCCAACGCTGCTGCGCCCAGGAGGGATCCCACTGGAAGCCCTAGAGGCCCACCTGGGGTTGCCCATCCGGTTGCCCCCAGAACAGGCCCCCAAGGATGGCACAACGGGCCCGCCAGAAGCGCCGGGACGACTGAGCAGCCACTATGCCCCCAGTAAGCCCCTCCGGCTTTTGCCCACCCCTTTTGCCCAGCTTCAGCCCGGCGATTGGCAACAGGTGCAGCACCTGACAACCGGTCATTCCCACCTGGGCATCCTCAGCTTTGCCACGGATCCGCAGGCTCTGCTGAACACCCTCTCCCGCCATTGGCCGGGGATCACTTTCAGTTTGGAGTGTTTGGGTTCGGATCCCAAGGCAGCCGCCCGCGCCCTCTTTGCCAGCCTGCGCCGCCTGGATGAGGGAGATGCTACGCTCCTGCTGGCAGAGCCCCCACCCATCTCGACGGGGTTGGGCTATGCGATGATGGATCGGCTACGCCGGGCCAGCAGCCTATGGAACTCTCCCCCCTCGTTGCCATCGTAATGGGCAGCGATTCCGATTTGCCCACCCTTGCACCTGCCGCCCAGGTGTGTGAGGAGTTTGGGATCCCTTACCAATTGCAGATCCTCAGCGCCCATCGCACTCCCGAGGCGATGGTAGAGTTTGCCCGCTGCGCCCATACCCAAGGGATCCGCGTCATCATTGCCGGGGCAGGGGGAGCAGCCCATTTGCCGGGGATGGTGGCCTCTCTCACCCCCCTGCCGGTGATCGGGGTGCCGGTGCTCAGCCCATCCCTGCAGGGGATCGACTCCCTGTACTCAATTGTGCAAATGCCCAAAGGGATCCCGGTGGCCACGGTGGCCATTGGCAACGGCTACAACGCGGGTCTGTTGGCGGTGCAGATCCTAGCCAGTGGGGATCCCGATCTGCTCCGGCGGGTGATCGCCTATCGGGAAAGCCTAAAACAGGCGGTGCAGGAGAAAAACGACCAGTTGCAAACCCAAGGGTGGAAAGCCTACCTCGACTCTATAAAGCATAAGAGCATAATTTAAGGAGCGTTGATCTATCTTGCCGCTTGCAAAGGGTCAGCTAGAAATCGCAGGAGCCCCGCACTGTACCCGTAGGGTCGGTGTCGGGAGGAATGCGCTTTGATGAAGTACAA
>NZ_JANSHM010000116.1:0-2220 GCF_047461635.1 Synechococcus sp. W55.2
TCCACAGGGAACGGTGCATCGGCAGGCAGGATGGACTCCTGCACCCAGGAACCCCTGTCCACCGGCCAAGAGCAAGATGCTATCCACTCCTTAGGTTTCCCGCAAAGTGTAGTTGTATACGCGCCGGCCAATCTCCAGCCACGCCAACAGCAAGGCCTCCGTCCCGCTACCGCGAGCGGCTTGTTGGGAGGCATCTGGATCAATCCGGTACTTGTAGGTTACCGCCAGCATAAGTAGGTTTTACTACAGATTTCGCTCAGAGGTATGGCGGGGATCCCTGTATCCCGGTGCTCACCCTGCGGGTAGAGTGCAGGACTGATTGCCCCTGCACCTCCGTTAGTTAGCAGATGCGGGATCCTCACCAGTGCGCCGTTGGCCACAGTCTACGGCCCGCTTTGCGAATAGCCGTTTGGGCCATCCCAATCCCAAAGGATCCCATCTCTGCACCCCAAAGTTGCCAAAGTTGAATGAAGCTTATGATTCAAGCCGAGCCAAAAAGATTCGGCACAATGGGGAGAGCCATTTCACCAAGCTGTTGAGGACATCGCTATGGCCTACAAACTCTGGATCGACGGCCAATGGGTCGATAGCCAAGGGGGGGGCCTGATGACCATCGAGAACCCGGCCACCGGCGAAAAACTGGCAGAGGTGGTGGATGCCAGCCCTGCCGATGTGGATCGGGCGGTGCAAGCTGCCCAGACCGCTTTCTACGATGGCCGTTGGTCGAAACTTACCCCCGGCGAGCGCTCCCTGGCCCTCTGGAAATTGGCAGATCTGATCGAAGCTCGCGCCGCCGAATTGGCTCGCTTGGAATCGGAAAACACTGGCAAGCCCTACGAGTTCCTCAGCTTGGGGGGAGATCTGCCATTTGCGGTGGATAATCTGCGTTTCTTCGCCGCCGCCGCCCGCGACATCCATGGCTTTAGTGCTGGGGAATACGCCAAGGGCTACACCTCCCTCTTTCGCAAAGAGCCAGTGGGGGTGTGCGCGCAAATTACCCCTTGGAACTATCCGCTGATGATGGCTGTCTGGAAAATCGGCCCCGCCCTGGCCGCCGGCTGTACGGTGGTGCTCAAGCCCGCTCCTGCCACCCCCCTGACCACCCTGATGCTGGGGGAACTGATCGCCGAGGCCGGGATCCCGCCCGGGGTAGTCAATATCGTTACCGGAGGCAATGCCACCGGCCAAGCCCTGGTGGAGCACCCCCAGGTGCGCATGGTCAGCCTTACCGGCTCTACCGCCACCGGCAAGCAGGTGATGCGGACAGCGGCAGATACCCTGAAGCGGGTGCATTTGGAACTGGGGGGCAAAGCGCCGTTTATCGTCTTCGAGGATGCGGACGTAGAGACCGTTGCTGCCAAGGCCACATTTGCTGCCACCGTCAATACCGGCCAAGACTGTACGGCAGCCACCCGCGTCTATGTGCACGAGAGCAAGCTGGCGCAGGTGCAAGAGGCCATTGTAGAAGCCATGCGCAAAGTAACGGTGGGATCCCCTTTCGAGGCGGGAGTGGAGATGGGGCCTTTGGTCTCAGCAGCCCAGCGGGAGCGGGTGATGGGATTTGTGGAGCGGGCCAAAGCAGAGGGAGCCAAGGTGCTGACCGGCGGTCGGATCCCTTCCCAGCTTGCCCAGGGCTACTACTATGAACCCACGGTGATTGCCAATGTCGATCAAAAAGCGGAGATCGTACAGAGTGAGGTTTTTGGGCCGGTTCTCACGCTCGGCTCGTTTCGCGAAGAAGCGGAAGCGCTACGCTTGGGCAATGACGTCCTATACGGGCTGGCGGCTTCTGTGTGGACTCAAGACATCGGACGAGCGATGAGGTTGGCCGCCGATCTGGAGTTCGGCACCGTCTGGATCAACGACCATATTCCCATTGCCTCTGAGGCCCCCCATGGCGGCTTTAAGCAATCGGGATTTGGCAAAGATCTCTCGGCAGAAGCGGTGCGGGACTACCAAATCACCAAACACGTGATGATTGCAACCCGCTGAAGTGATGCCCATTTTGAACAGAAGATGACCACCAAACAGCGGCGGCTCACCAGGGGTATTCCCAGTCGCCGTAGGCCATTGGTGGCCTTGATTCCGACCTACCCCTTCCCCTTGGGAGAGGGCTTGGGGAACTGTCTGGAGCCGGTTTGGAACCTGATACATTCACGCTGAACTCTCCTGAACATGGTTCAGGAAAGAAGCGATCGCATCCTGCCTATCTCTGAGCAG
>NZ_JANSHM010000117.1:0-1599 GCF_047461635.1 Synechococcus sp. W55.2
AGCGGCGCGGAGCGCTAACCGGAGTCACTGTTCGCGTCAGCGGGACGGAGTCCTTGAAGCCTGCACTCTCTCGCTTTAGCGGCGCGGAGCGCTTTGCGTCAGCATGAGTGTGAGAGTATGTCACAACAGCTCAAGTTGGAATAGAACTGTTTCGTCGCGGTATCCATAGCACCCCTCTCCTTTTGGAAGAAGGGCTGGGAGTGAGGGAGAAAGGCTCAAGTCAAAGGCTGCCAATGGCCCGTTTCAGTTGTACCAGGGCGCGATTGTAGGCAATTACAGCATTGGAAAGGTTGCCACGGGCAGTGGTGAGGGCAGCTTCAGCATTGATCACCTCCGTTTGGGTGCCCACCCCCGCTTGCAGGCGCAGCCGGGCCAAGCGCAGGCTCTCTTCTGCTGAGGCAATTGCCACTTTGGCCGAGTCGATCTGTTCGCGGCTGGAGCTGAGGGTCAGGAAGGCTTCTTCCACCTCCCGCTGGATTTCATTGCGGGTGCCGACGAAGTTGCTCACGGCCACCTGTCCATCGATCTGGGCTTGGCGGGCTTGGGCAGCCGCTTCTCCTCCATCGAACCAAGTCAAGCTGAAATTGGCTCCCACCGAATAGCCAACATCAAAACTGTTGCGGCTGGCGTTGAAATCGTTAACGGCATCGAGGCTGGCGAACAAGCCAATTCGGGGGCCATTGCGGGCTTGTGCCAGGCGCAGGCGGCTTTGGGCCTGCTCCAATTCTCGGCGCCGGCGCTCCAATTCCTGTCGTTGGGCAAAGGCAGCAATGATGGTCTCTTCCAGGCTGAGATCCCACTCCCCCATCGGCTCAATGCGGTCGCTGGCCAACACGTCGGTGGGGCTGGGGAAATTCAGCAGTTCGGCCAGGCGGCGGCGATTCAGTTGTTGGGTGTTTTGAGCCGCCAGCAAGGTTTGTCGATTGTTGGCCAATTCCGTCTCTGCCTGGAGAATCTCAAAGCGGGTACCCAGCCCGGCCCGTTCTCGGGCTTGAGCATCCCGCAGGGTGGCTTCGGAACTTTCGACGGCAGCTTGGCTGATGGCAACCCTGGCATCTGCGCTTTGCAGATCGTAGTAGGCATTGGCCACAGCTTGTTTGACCGTCTGCAGCGTTTGCTCCAGCTGCAGTTGGGCGATGCGCAGCGCTTCCTGGGCCAGCTTCAGGTTTTGCTCCCTAAGGCCACTGTCAAAGGCGGTATACTCCACCCGCACCACACTGGCCGAGAGGGTGTGGGATTCGCGCCTTGGCCCACCACCAGGAGAGGGAGCCTCACTGTACTGGTAGTTGGCACGGCTGGAGAGGGTGGGAACAAAGGCAGCTTGAGCTAGAGCTACCCCGGCCTCGGCCCGCTCGACAGTCAGTCTGGCCTGCTGCACAGCCGGGTTCTGGGCAACGGCGATCTCCAGAGCTTCTTCCAAAGACAAGCCCTCCCTTCGCTCGATGCGCACCTGCAAGGGGGATTGGGGCACCACCAATTCTTCAGCCGTCAAAACCCCCTTTAGAGTCAGGTCAGCCGCAGGGGTGGAGTCAGCAGGGTTGGGGGGAATCGATAGGGTGGGGGGGGTGGGGGGGTGAGGATTTGGCGGCTGTTGGGCAG
>NZ_JANSHM010000118.1:0-1446 GCF_047461635.1 Synechococcus sp. W55.2
CTGTCGCGCTTGAGCCAGTCATCGACGATGTCGAACCATCCTCGCTCCTGACGCACGCGCCCTACCGCTATGGTCATAGGACGTCTCTCCAGAACAATGACGACGAATAAAGTGCAATACAGCAGCGCCCACAACAGTTCTGAGCAGCACTGTCCTTCCATCTTACGAAAAATCAATAAGTTGCAACATAACCTCAAGATGAGGCGCTGCATCAGCTCATCCGGCGCAGGGATCCCTTGTGTTTTAGGATGGGAAGGGTTTTGGCTGAGGGCAACTGAGCCGGGATCCGTTCGCGGCGGTGGAGCGGAGCCCACAACAACAGGGAGGGCATCGTGGTTCAAGCCAGGATTTTGTTCGCAGCGGCAGAGGCAGCACCTTTGGCCAAGGTGGGGGGCATGGCGGATGTGGTGGGATCCCTGCCTGTCGTTTTGCGCAAGCTGGGGCAGGATGTCCGCATCATCATGCCTCTGTATGGCTTTCTCTGGGACAAGTTCGGCCAGGAACCAGGGCAATACCCCCGCTCGAAAGATCCCATCTGGTCTAAACAGGTCATGGGTCAGGTGGCCGATATTTACGAAAGCGTTTTGCCCGGCACCGATGTGCCCCTCTACTTGGTCAGCCACTACTGCTTTGCTCCCCACCGCATCTACTACGGCGAGGACGAGTTCTGGCGCTTCACCTTTTTTGCCAACGCCGTAGCCGAATTTGCCTGGACTTACTACCCCTGGAAACCCAACATCATCCACTGCCACGATTGGCACACCGGCATGATCCCGGCCTGGATGCACCAAGCTCCCGATATTGGCACGGTGTTCACCATCCACAACCTGGCCTACCAAGGGCCCTGGCGCTGGCAACTGGAGCGCATGACCTGGCTGCCCTGGTATTTTTCTGCCCACAACACCATGGCTGCCGGGATCCTCTACGCCGACCAAGTGAACACCGTCTCGCCCACCTATGCGATGGAAATTCGCACCCCTCTGCATGGGGAAGGACTGCAGGACTTGTTGGCCTGGAAAGGGGAACGGTTGCGAGGAATTTTGAATGGGATCGACATCGACAGATTTGATCCCCGCACCGACCCAGACCTAGAGGCCAATTTCAGCATCGATGATCTCAGCGGGCGGGCGACCAACAAAGCCACGCTACAGGCCAAGTTGGGCTTGACCGTTAACCCAGATACCTTCCTGATGGGCATGGTGGCCCGTTTGGTGGAGCAAAAAGGGATCGACTTGCTCATCCAAGCCTTGGATCGCTTTTTGGCCTACAGCGACGCGCAATTTGTTTTGCTGGGAGGCAGCGGCGAAGCCTACTACGAAGGGCGGATCCGGGAGATGGCCGAGCGGCACCCGGGCAAAATGGCCTACCAAAAAGGCTACCAACCCAAGCTGGCCCAGTTGATCTACGGGGGGGCAGATGCGTTTTTGATGCCCAGCCGCTTTGAAC
>NZ_JANSHM010000119.1:0-1304 GCF_047461635.1 Synechococcus sp. W55.2
GCGGACGAAGGGACTTGAACCCTTACGCCTTGCGGCACTAGATCCTAAGTCTAGCGCGTCTGCCGTTCCGCCACGTCACTCTCACCCATGCTAGCTCGCCCTCTGGGCCAGGGCGACCTGTAGGGCAGCAGTCTCAGCATCATCGTCATCTCGAATCGGAATCCCGCTCCAAGTCGCGAAAAAGAGGTGTGCTCAGGTAGCGTTCCCCAAAACTAGGCTGGATCATTACAATCCGCTTGCCAGCGTTTTCCGGTCGCCGCCCCACCTGGATGGCTCCCGCCAAGGCAGCCCCAGTGGAAATGCCGGAGAGGATCCCTTCTTCTTTGGCCAGGCGCCGGCTGTAGACCATGCTCTCTTCATCTTCCACTGGGATCACTTCATCCAGCAGGTCGCGCCGCAGCACATCAGGCACGAATCCCGCTCCGATCCCTTCAATGCGATGAAAGCCGGGCCGGCCACCACTCAAGACGGCACTGGCCTTGGGTTCAACGGCCACCAGTCGAATGGCTGGGTTTTTCCCCTTCAAAAACTCGCCCGCCCCCGTGATGGTGCCGCCGGTACCTACCCCTGCCACCAGGATATCCACTTGACCATCGGTATCTTCCCAAATTTCCGGGCCGGTGGTTCTGGCATGGATCCGGGGGTTGGCGGGGTTGGTGAACTGGCCCAACATGTAAGCGTTGGGAGTGCGGCGGACGATCTCTTCGGCCTTCCAGATGGCTTCCCCCATGCCTCCAGCACTGCTGGCCAGATAAACCTCTGCCCCGTAGGCTTTCAACAGCAGTCGCCGCTCAAGGCTCATGCTCTCAGGCATGACGATGATGAGCCGGTAACCCTTGGCAGCAGCGGCCATGGCCAAGCCAATGCCGGTATTGCCAGAGGTGGGCTCCACCAAGATGGTCTTGCCGGGGGTGATCAAGCCAGCTTGTTCGGCAGCCTCGATCATGCTGACGGCAATGCGGTCTTTCACCGAAGCGGCAGGGTTAAAGCTCTCCAATTTCACCACGATCTCGGCCAGGCACCCCTCCGATTGCGGGATCCGATTCAACCGCACCAGCGGGGTGCGACCGATGAGCTGGGTGATGTTGGCGGCGATTTTCATGGCTAACAAAAAGGAAGAAACCATCGCGGCAGTGGGCCCTAGCCCTTAACTCCGGAGCAACCGAGGGCCTTACGCGAGGCTAACCCTTAAATCAACTCCCCGGCGCTCCCCTTTCAGCTTACTAGCGCAGGAGCCCCGCTCTCTGCCCACAGGGCAAGGGTCGGGAGGAATGTGAGTAAAATGCAATAAGGCTATGACCCAA
>NZ_JANSHM010000120.1:0-1297 GCF_047461635.1 Synechococcus sp. W55.2
GGCCAGTTCAGCTTCCTGCCCAACGTGCCCATGCCCTACCGAGAAATGACTGGCCTCAGCAAAAGCGCCACCGCTGCCGTCCTGGAAGCCCTGCAGCAGCTCAAGCTGGAGCAACGCCCCGAAAAAGACCTGCCCGAACCCGATAGTTGCTTTTGGCGTACCAGCACCGAACTGCCTCTGTTCAAACTTTCTGCGCTGGAGTGGGGGATCCTGGAGCAGGTGTCGCCTTCCCGCAAGCTGACGGCTTTGGCTCAAGCACTGGGGGCGGACCTGCTGGAGGTGCGCTATGCCTGCGCCCGTCTGGCGAAGCTGGGGTTGATCAGCCCTTGTGAGGGGCCAACGGTTCTGGCTCGGTCTGGTCACTGGGAGCTGTCCAAGTCGATTGCTGAGGAGGTGAATCCCGAGCCGGTGAGGGAGAGGCTGGGGGCAAGGGTGCCCGGTTTTCAGGATGAGGGCGGCCCGGTCAAGCCTTCTCTGGTCAGTCGATTAGCCACCCTCCTCAAGGGCATGCGCGAAAAGTGAGGCAAACCGACAGAGGGAGAACAATCCTCTGGCTTTGTAAAGAAGTTGGGAGATCCTGCTAACTTTTATCTAACTTCTGTTCAAAGAGAAAGCAAAAATAGGGGTTTTACTTTACAAAGCAACATGATCCAGGCCAAGGCCGAAACAAAGCGAACCAGAAGCCTTCTGTGAGAGGATTGAGAGTACCGCCTGATCGTATTCTGATTGTACTCCATGATAGATTTTCCCGGACGGTCAGTGTAATTGCTAGCGGGCAGAGTATCGAGCTACAAAAAACACAGCCGTTGATACACGGTTGTTGACCGAGAGTCCATGTACAAGAATAGGGATGTCTAAAAAATTACTGAAGCATTGATTCTTCGCCCATTCCATCGAAGTGGAGGTTCAAAAAATTCTTATGGCTATAGTTGGAGACCTCCAAGAATTTTCCTTGCCCGATCTGTTGCAGCTGATCGAGAGGGGCAGCAAAACAGGACAGCTCTGTATCTGGGCGCCCAGAGGTATCTACAGGATCTGGTTTTACCAAGGTCGGGTCATTGCTGCCCTACCACCTCAGGAAGAACACCGCCTGGAGAGCTTGCTGGCCCATTCCGGCTTGGTGAGCGAGCGGGTGGTCGAGAAGCTGGCTTCCTTTTGCGGCTCGGAAGAGCCTCTGGGGCGTTTCTTGCAGCGGCAAGGGTTGATTACCCCAGCAGCCCTGGCCAAGCTCTTTCGCCATCAACTGCAAACCGGCCTCTACAGCCTCTTCGCCCTCGAATCCGGCCAGTTCAGCTTC
>NZ_JANSHM010000121.1:0-1171 GCF_047461635.1 Synechococcus sp. W55.2
CGGTCGATTGGGGGTGCTGTAAACCACCCCAGAGGCTCGTGGTTGGCTTGCCAACTGCAGGGCTACTAAAAGCCCGCTCTGTACTGCTTTAGCGGTCGGAGTCGGGTAGTTTACGAAGCAGCCGTTGACGTCCGCGGTGCGGAGCCCAATCCCTGGAGCTCCAGGATCTGCTGATAGGTGTTGCTGCGGAACCAACGCTCGATTTCTCTGGCCCGCAGCACCGGCAGCGGATGGGTGCGCCCCACAGTTTGCATCTGCTTCAGCTCCATCTGCCACAGATCCCCGTCCAGCTCGTCGTAAGTACGGGCCTGCTCCAAAAAGGCGTCCACGTTCAGCTTGGGGGCCAATTGCGGGGATCCCCCACACAATTTCATCAACACCGAGATCACCGTCTTGGCATCTTGGGCTACCAACAGCGCCGCCCGGTCACAGGTAAACTCAGCACACCGCAGCCAGTGCATCAGTTGATCCTGCAACGCCTGATAAAACAACCCCCCGAAGGGGAGCAAGCTGGTGGAGAGCATGAGAATGTTGGCCATCGTCAAGTAGACCCCGTGATTGCACTTCAAGTGGCCCAACTCATGAGCGATCACGGCCTGAATTTCCGGCGGCTCCAACAGATCCAGCAGAGAGCTGTGCAAGACAATGAAGGGCTTTTTCCCCTGCATGGCAAAGGTGTAAGCATTGGGCGTGGGGTTCTGCCGCACGTAGAGCTGGGGCACCTCCAGATCCAAGATGCGACAGGCCTGCACCAAAAGCTGATGAATTTCCGGCAACTGATGCTCGTTAATTTGGATACTAGAAGCAATGTTGTCCAGATAAAATATCTGTCCTGCCGTTGAGCCAAGCCAATTTTGAATCAGCAGGCCCAGCCCCGGCACTTGCTGCAGAGAGCGGGTGGCTTGCAGATCCACGGGATGACGAAATTGGTCGGCCCGCAGGCCCAACAGAATGCGAGGTTCTCGTTGAATGGACGACATAGACAATAGACAACAGAGGGAGAAAGGACTTCGGTTACAACTCGTAGGGCACAAACTGGCGGTGGCGATTCAACAAAAATAGCCGCTCCGGCGGCGGATCCGGCAGGGTCGGCTTGTCAGCTAGAAATCGCAGGAGCCCCGCACTGTACCCGTAGGGTCAGTGTCGGGAGGAATGCGGAAGTTATGATAGA
>NZ_JANSHM010000122.1:0-1060 GCF_047461635.1 Synechococcus sp. W55.2
ATGACCATAGCGGTAGGGCGCGTGCGTCAGGAGCGAGGATGGTTCGACATCGTCGATGACTGGCTCAAGCGCGACAGATTCGTGTTCATCGGCTGGTCCGGGCTGCTGCTGTTCCCCTGCGCTTACCTAGCCCTGGGCGGCTGGCTCACCGGCACCACCTTTGTAACTTCCTGGTACACCCACGGGTTGGCCAGCTCCTACCTGGAAGGGTGCAACTTTTTGACCGTAGCCGTCTCCACCCCCGCCGACAGCATGGGGCACAGCCTGCTGCTGCTGTGGGGCCCCGAAGCCCAGGGGGACTTCACCCGCTGGTGCCAGATTGGGGGGCTGTGGACCTTTGTGGCCCTGCACGGGGCGCTGGGGCTGATTGGCTTTATGCTGCGGCAATTTGAGATTGCCCGGCTGGTGGGGGTGCGGCCCTACAACGCCATTGCGTTTAGCGCGCCGATAGCGGTGTTTGTGAGCGTGTTTTTGATTTACCCGCTGGGGCAGAGCAGCTGGTTTTTTGCGCCCAGCTTTGGGGTGGCGGGGATTTTCCGCTTTTTGCTGTTTTTCCAGGGGTTCCACAACTGGACGCTGAACCCGTTCCACATGATGGGGGTGGCTGGCGTTTTGGGTGGAGCGCTGTTGTGTGCCATCCATGGGGCGACGGTGGAGAACACCCTGTTTCAGGATGGGGATGCGGCCAGCACCTTTCGGGCTTTTGAGCCGACGCAGTCGGAGGAGACCTACTCGATGGTGACGGCCAACCGGTACTGGAGCCAGATTTTTGGGATAGCGTTTTCCAACAAGCGGTGGCTGCACTTTTTCATGTTGTTTGTGCCGGTGACGGGTTTGTGGATGTCGAGCATTGGGGTAGTGGGGTTGGCGCTGAATCTGCGGGCGTATGACTTTATCAGTCAGGAGGTGCGGGCAGCGGAAGACCCTGAGTTTGAGACGTTTTACACGAAGAACATTTTGCTGAACGAGGGGATTCGGGCGTGGATGGCGCCGCAGGACCAGCCCCATGAGCGCTTTGAGTTCCCTGAAGAAGTCCTCCCCCGCGGCAATGCGCTCTAAA